>CALEJM010000126.1 GCA_937898265.1 uncultured Porphyromonadaceae bacterium | reverse complement strand
GCTAGAGGGAAGAGATAGGCGGTGTCCTGTTCTACGGGGAGCTCGGCATGCGATTGAAACAACGCGCCTCCTAACACACAGAGAATACTGCATGTTACGATTGTGGCGAAGATTCTTTTAGCGGCCTTGCTCACAGCAGGAATGGGGTTAGAGTTGTTTCAACGCCTGTTTGATAATCTGCTCGATGGTGATGGAAGGATTCTCCTTCACGAGTTTCTCCACCACTTTGCGAACAGCGCTCACTTGGAATCCGAGCATCACCAATGCCTGCTCGGCCTCGCTGTTTCTTCCATCGTCTGCCACTGCCACAAGTTCAGCCGTTGCATCGGCTGAGAAATCTATCTTGTCTTTCAAATCGACAATGATACGTTGTGCGGTTTTCAAGCCGATGCCTTTCACCGACTTCAATGCGTTGACGTTGCCCGAGGCAATGACATTCTGCAACTCCTCGACGTTGAGTGAAGAGAGAATCATGCGGGCGGTGTTGGCACCAACGCCGCTTACAGAGATAAGCAACAGGAAAAGGTCGCGCTCTTTCTTGGTTGAGAATCCGTAAAGGATGTAGGCATCCTCGCGGATAGCCTCATAGACAAACAGCTTCGTTTCTTGTTTGTCGCTAATATCTGAATAGGTTGCTAATGATATGTTTAAGTTGTAGCCAATACCATTTACCTCAAGGATAGCATTACTTGGCAACAACTCAGCAACCGTTCCTTTTATATATTCAATCATTGTTTGTTTTCTTGTTTTATCAACAGGCCATCCGTCCACACGAAAGCAGACTACACGCCTATACGTTTTTATAACGCACAACAAGGCTTTTTATTGCCCTAAAAGTCACATTCTTTACAAGAAAAAAAGACGTTTGAGTACAAAAACATAGCACATAGTTCACCTTGGGAAGTTCAGCTAAAAATCCAGAACATCAAAAAAGCACCCATTAGCAGTTGTAGAAGCACCTACACACCCCTATCGCCTAAAATCACATATTATTTTTTCTTTTAGTTTTTCGCTTTCCAGAAACAGCAGATGGGTGCATCTCTATTACTGTGGGTGGGGAAATAGTCAAAAAAAGGTGGCTAAAGCATTTGCTCCAGCCACCTGTGTGATATTGAAGTGTGAATCAGTCAGCAGATGAATTACTCACCTTTCTTTGCTGCTTCTTTCTCTTTCAATTTTGCGGTTGCGTCAGCCACCATCTGGCTCTTCAAAGCTGAGAGCTCTTGGATGTCGCCGAGAGTTGTTTTCTCGAGAGCTGGCATAGCGTCCATCTCTTGTTTCTTAGAAGCTTTCTTCTCCTCTTTTGGAGCAGCAGCTTCGTAAGTGCGAACGTGTGAGAGGATGATACGACGGGTCTCTTTGTTGAATTCCATCACTTTGAATGGGAGGGTCTCGTCAACTTTAGCGGTGGTACCGTCTTTCTTAGCCAAGCTCTTGTGTGGAGCGAAGCCTTCTACGCTGTATGGCAAGTTTACGAGAGCGCCTTTGTCGAAGATTTCGGTGATGGTGCCTTCGTGGATGCTGTCAACGGTGAAGATGGTCTCATAGATGTCCCAAGGGTTCTCTTCGAGTTGTTTGTGACCGAGGCTGAGGCGACGGTTTTCTTTATCGATTTCGAGAACAACTACTTCGATTTCAGAACCGATTTGTGTGAACTCTGATGGGTGTTTGATTTTCTTGGTCCAGCTGAGGTCTGAGATGTGGATCAAACCGTCAATGCCTTCCTCGATTTCAACGAATACGCCGAAGTTGGTGAAGTTACGAACTTTAGCGGTGTGTTTTGAGTTAACGGCATATTTGGTTTCGATGTTCTCCCATGGGTCAGCTTTGAGTTGTTTCAAGCCGAGTGACATTTTGCGAGCTTGACGGTCGAGGGTCAAGATAACTGCCTCTACTTCGTCACCAACTTTCAAGAAGTCGTTAGCGGTGCGGAGGTGTTGGCTCCAGCTCATTTCTGAAACGTGGATCAAGCCCTCAACGCCTGGCATGATTTCAACGAATGCGCCGTAGTCTTGGAGAACGGCAACTTTACCTTTGATGTGGTCACCCTCTTTCAAATCTGGGTTGAGGTTCTCCCATGGGTGTGGGGTGAGTTGTTTCAAGCCGAGAGCGATACGTTTTTTCTCTTCGTCGAAGTCGGTGATAACAACGTTGATCTTTTGGTCGAGTTGAACGAGCTCTTCTGGGTGGTTTACGCGGCCCCAGCTGAGGTCGGTGATGTGAATCAAACCGTCAACACCGCCGAGGTCAACGAATACGCCATAGCTTGTGATGTTCTTAACAACACCTTCGAGCACTTGACCTTTCTCAAGACCTGAGATGATATCGTGACGTTGTTGTTCCATTTCAGCCTCAACGAGGGCTTTGTGTGATACAACGACGTTTCTGAATTCTTGGTTGATTTTAACGATTTTGAAGTCCATGGTTTGACCAACAAATACGTCGTAGTCGCGGATTGGCTTAACGTCGATTTGTGAGCCTGGCAAGAATGCTTCGAGACCGAGAACGTCTACAATCATGCCACCTTTGGTGCGGCATTTGATGTAACCTTTAACGATTTCAGCAGCTTCCATAGCTTCGTTTACGCGGTCCCAAGCGCGAGCAGCGCGGGCAGCTTTGTGTGAGAGTACCAATTGGCCTTTGCGGTCTTCTTGGTTTTCGATGAGTACTTCTACTTCGTCACCAGGTTTCAAATCTGGGTTGTAGCGGAACTCTGAGTAAGGGATAACACCATCTGATTTGTAGTTGATGTTTACCACTACTTCGCGTTTGTTTACGCTTACTACACGGCCGATAACTACTTGTTTGTCGGCTACTTTGTTGAGGGTTTGGTCATATTGTTTTTCCAAATCCTCGCGTTCTGATTTAGAAAGGGCTACGCCATTGTTTTCGTAGGCTTCCCAATCGAACTCTTCTACTGCAACTACTGGAGCTGCTGGGTTCTTGATTTCTTCCATTGTTTTAAAAAATTTTTTCTACTAATGGGTTAGACTTTATGTTGATAAAAATCGGGTGCAAAAGTACACTTTATTTTCTTATCTGCCAAACAGATATGAAAATCTTTTTTTCCCCTGATATTTACTCGGTTTTGGGCTTGCGAACATAGTGTGGCATCTCGTTTGGAAGCACCAATGAGAGCTCTACATAGCCAGCAAATTCGCCATTTTTGAACCAAGGTGACTGATAAATCAGTTTTTTCTGACCATTTTTTTCTATGGTGTAGGCGTTGACGTTATGTTCTTTGAGCATGTTGACAAGTTTGGTGCGGGCAGGCTCCGGATGGCAGTCGAGGAGGTTTTGTCCGATGATGTTCTGACCATGTGCAAGCACGTTCATGGCCATGTCGTTCATGTCAAGCAGCTTGCCTTCTGCGTCACAGATGGTGATTGAGAATGGCGATTCTTTCAAGTATTCCATTGTACGATTGGTGTTGAGTTACGACTAAAATAAGGGAGGCGCCTGCAAGCGTCCTCCCTTATATATATTATAAATAGTAGTTCAACTAACTATTATTTGGTGCGACCTGGATATACTTTCAAGGCTTCTTCCAAGCACTTGATAGCTGCTTTGAGGTCTTCGATTTTCAAAACGTAGGCGATACGAACTTCGTCCAAACCGCTGTTTGGTGTTGAATAGAAACCTGAAGCAGGAGCTACCATTACGGTTTGACCTTCGTATTGGAACTCTTCCAACAACCACTGAGCGAAACGGTTGCAGTCGTCGATTGGGAGTTTTACTACGGTGTAGAATGCGCCTTTTGGATTTGGGCAGTAAACGCCTTCAATCTTGTTCAGGGCTTCAACCATGCAGTTACGACGTGAGATGTACTCGTTGTAAACTTCGTCGAAGTATTTTTGTGGGGCTTTCAAAGCAGCCTCAGCAGCCAACTGACCGTAGAATGGAGGGCAGAGACGTGCTTGACCGAAGCGGAGAGCTGCGTTGATCACTTCTTTGTTGTGTGAGATGATGGCACCAACGCGAACACCGCAGAGGCTGTAGCGTTTTGAAACTGAGTCCATCAAGATTACGTTGTTCTCCAAGCCTTTGAGGGTCATCAAAGAGATGTGTTTGTTGCCATCGTAGCAGAATTCACGATATACTTCGTCGGCAAAGAGGAAGAGGTCGTGTTTCAATACGATTTGACGCAATGACTCCAACTCAGCAGCTGAATAGAGGTAGCCGGTTGGGTTGTTTGGGTTACAAATCATGATTGCTTTGGTGCGAGGTGTGATGATTTTCTCAAACTCCTCGATTGATGGCAAAGCAAAGTCGTTGTCGATGGTTGTTTTGATTGGCACAACTTTCACGCCAGCTTGAAGTGCGAAGGCGTTGTAGTTGGTGTAGAATGGTTCTGGGATGATGATTTCGTCGCCTGGGTTCAAGCAAGCCATCATGCTGATGGTGATAGCTTCTGAGCCACCATTGGTTACGATGATTTCGTCGGTGGTGATGTCGATACCGATTGATTTGTAGTAACCTGTCAATCCTTCGCGGTATGATTGGTTACCTGCTGAGTGTGAGTACTCAATAACCTTACCGTCATAGGCACGAACTGCGTCAAGTGCTTCTTGTGGAGTTACGATGTCTGGTTGACCGATGTTGAGGTGATAAACTTTTACACCGCGTTTTTTGGCTGCCTCAGCATAAGGCACGAGTTTGCGGATAGGCGAAGCGGGCATGATTTTGCCCTTTTCTGAAAGTTGTGGCATATTGTTTTGTTGTTTAAAGATTTTACTTTATGACTAAAACAATGCCGCAGAGTGTGTTTCTGCGGCATTGCTATGATGATTTTCAGGAGTTTCTATTAGTTGAAACGGAAGCTAAGACGTTGAGCTGTGAGGTTCTTGCCGTCGCGTGTGTAGAGGAGCAAGAAACGGTCGCCCTTGAGGAGGAAGCCGCTGTAGAGGCTCTTGGTGATAGCTGAGCGTGATACGACGTGACGTTGTGTGAAGAGGTTTTCGTCGATGCTCATCACGATGGTGCAGCCCATCTTGTAGTCGTCACCGTTGAATTGTTTCCATTCTTTTGGATTGTCTTGGTCCTCTTGGATAATTTTCTTCTCAGGTGCCTTGGCAGGATCTTCTACGTAGTTGCCGAGGTTGTCGTTGAACACAACATAAATTTTGTCGTTGTGCATGAAAGAGCCGAATGAGAGGCCGCAAGTCTCGAAAGGTTGTTCTTCTTGACCTTTGCCGATTTTCATTACTTGGTCTTTGTGGAACACTTTGTGACGAAGAATTTCACCATTTTGTGAGTATTCGTCATAAATGATGTTGCCGCTATATTTCATGCCGTCGCGTTCAATTTGTTGGTCGCACAACACTACGATTGTGCCGTTTGAGAGCTGATGGCAACCGATGATATGAAGTTTGTATTCCTGATTCAGGATGACGTCTTCTGGAGTGGTTTTCTTACGGGTCTTGAAGTAGCCAGGGAACTTCTGGTTGGCTGTGAACATGATACGTGAGAAACGTGTGTTGTAGCTCATTGAGAAGTTGGCTGTAGCGTTGTCTTTTGGTTTCAAGGCGAAGTAGCCAGCCATTACGATTACGTCTGGAGTTGCAGACTCTACCATGCAAGCTTCTTCGATGTTACCGAAGGCGATTGGCTCGATAGCAACTGCTACGCTGTCTGGGCAGAGTGAGTACATGCGCAATTGGTGGTCGCTCTTTGATTTGCCTTTTGATTTGTATGAGTAGAGAGCGGTGTGGAGGTTACCGTTTTTGTCGAGCAAGGTGCTGAGACGTTGGTAGCCGCGGGTTGCGTCTTCTACTGTCCATTTGCCGTTCCAAACTGGTTTGCCAGCGTTGTCGAACACATAGACTTTTGCGCCGTTATAGTTGTTTTCCAATGTTTGACTTGCAATCAAGGCAACTTTGGTGCCGTCGGCAGAGAGCACGTAGTCAACGAGGTCAGCTTTGGTGATTTCGCAAGGCATCACTTTCTCTGGGAACCAGCCGATTTCGTTTTTCTTGCCTTTGTTGACATAGATTGAGTCGTCGTTGCAATAGAACATCACGAGTTCTTTGGCGGTCTCAATGGCGCCAAGATAACGGAAGTTGGATGGAACTTGGAGATTCAAAGAGGTGACTTCCTTTGATTTAGGATTGATTCTCAACAGTTCGTCCTTGTACGTTTTCTTGGTGGTGTTACCATAACGCAATGGGTTCTCGATGTAATAGATTGCATCGTTGAATTGATTGAGCGGATTGACTAATCCACTACGATCTTGCTTGAGGTTCATAACCTTACCAACCTCAGTCATGGATTGCGCACTCAAAGAGAGTGTTGCAACCAATAACAGCATAGAGCATATAAACTTTTTCATAGTTAGATATTTTGTCTTTTTTGGCTTTGTCGAAGTGACAATTTTAACGGCTCAAATTTACCACAAATTTTTCTGTTTTGCAAAAGTTCCGTAATTTTATCACATCGTATTGTATATTTGACACTTAGCTTAGCGTTTCTGTTTTCTCCAACTTATAAAGTCGGTCGTTTCGATGCACATTTTGTCCTACTTTTATGGAAAAATAGCACCCTTTCTCAACCTTTTCGACTGGGTCGCGGTCTGTTCGGATATCTTCTGCGACACCTTCAACGGCACCCGTTGTGGCACCCGTGATGAGGTATTCGTCGCCCACTTTGAGGTCTTGGGTCTCGAGATAAAACTCCGCCACGCCGAGTTTGGAGAAGTAGTTGGTGCATCGACCGATGTAGACTTTTTTGCGGGTAGCCTGCGAACCATAGACCGGACTCCATTCGCCGAGACGCTGGCCGAGGTAGTAGCCGTTCCAGAAGCCACGGTTGAAGACACGGGCGAGGCGCTCGTCCCAAACGGCGATTTTCTCTTCGGAGTAGGTGCCATCGATGATGCTGTTCAACGCTTCGTTGTAGCATTCTACGACGTTGCGCACGTAGTCGGCACCACGCGCGCGGCCCTCAATTTTGAGCACTCTGACGCCGGCATCCACCATCTTATTCAAGAAATGAATGGTCTTCAAGTCTTTAGGCGACATGATATATTGATTCTCTACATCGAGTTCAATGTCCGACGATTTATCGGTCACGGTGTAGCCATGGCGACAAACCTGCATGCAGGCACCGCGATTGGCTGAGGCATTGTACTCGTGCAGACTGAGATAGCATTTTCCAGAGACTGCCATACAGAGTGCGCCGTGGCAGAACATCTCGATGCGGATTGGTTCGCCATGAAGACCTACGATATGCTCTTCGTTGATTGCCTTGTAGATATCTTTGACTTGGTCGAGGTTCAACTCTCGTGCCAAGACAACGACGTCGGCAAACTGCGCATAGAAACGCAGTGCTTCAATGTTGCTGATATTGAGCTGTGTGGACAGATGCACCTCCATACCCACCTTGCGGCAGTAGGTCATGACAGCAATGTCACATGCAATTATGGCCGAAATTCCAGCCTCAAGAGCGGCATCGACTATCTCATGGATAAGCGGAATGTCCTCACCGTACATGACCGTGTTCAAGGTCAGGTAACTCTTTACATCATGTTCATTGCAGTCCGATGCAATCTTGCGCAGGTCATCAAGCGTAAAATGGCTGGG
>CALEJM010000125.1 GCA_937898265.1 uncultured Porphyromonadaceae bacterium | reverse complement strand
TCGTCGGTCTTGATGATGCCGCTCTTGGTGACCACGGGTTGCACTCGGGTGATATATTCCGTTTGTTGGAGACGTGCAATGTCGCCCTCGTCAAGAAGGATGGGGGTGTGCTCGTAGGTCTGCTCAAACTCGTTGGCTGTCAACTGGATGTGAGAACCGAAGCCGATGACCTGATTTCTTACCTCATGCTTGAATCCTACGACCACCGAGACCGCCAGCAGCATCACCGCCAGACCCACAGCGATGCCGAATGTGGCTACCTTGACGGCAGGCTTCGACATGCTCTTCCCTTTGCGGAGGTCGGCTTGGTGGAAATGTTGTGCGATGAAACGTTCGTAGCGCATCGTAGGAGTAGCGGGATATTAGTCTTGCTTCTTGTTGTGGATGAACATGTCGGCGTGGTAGGACGAGCGAACCAGCGGACCGCTTACCACAGTCTTGAAACCTTTTTGGAGAGCAATCTCCTCATAGCGTTTGAAGTCGTCTGGGTGGATATAGGCTTTCACCTCGTAGTGTTTGCTGGTTGGTTGGAGATATTGTCCGATGGTCACCATCTCGCAACCCACTTCGAGGAGGTCGTCGAGGGTGCGGAAAATCTCGTCTTCCGTCTCGCCCAATCCGAGCATCATGCCGCTCTTGGTTGGGAGACCGTTGGCGTGGATGCGTGCCAAGGTGTGGAGGCTGGTGTCGTATTTTGCCACGCGGCGAACGTCGGGAGTGAGGCGTTCCACAGTCTCGATGTTGTGTGCCATCACGTCGGGACGGGCGGCAGCCACGATGTCGACCAGTTCGTCGTGTCCTTGGAAGTCGGGCACGAGTACCTCAATCGTTGTGTTGGGATTCAAGGCGCGCACCTCTTCGATGCAGCGTGCCCAATGGCTGGCGCCGAGGTCGGGGAGGTCGTCGCGGTCAACGGAGGTGATGACGGCATGCTTCAGTTGCAGTTTCTGAATCGATTCGGCGAGACTTCTTGGCTCGCTCTCTACCACGGGGAGCGGTTTGCCCGATTTGGTGTTGCAGAAGCGGCAGGCGCGGGTGCAGATGTCGCCGAGAATCATGAATGTGGCAGTGCCTCGACTCCAGCATTCCGACATGTTCGGACAGCGTCCGCTGCTGCAAATCGTGTGCAGTCCGTGCTGTTTGAGTGTGTTGCCCACGTTGGAGTAGTGGTTCTCGCTGCGGAAGTCGATTTTAAGCCATTCTGGTTTCCTGATGTGTCCCATGTTTGATGATGTTCAACACCACGACATAGAGATAGGGTGTTGCCGTATCTCTATGAGGTGGTGTGTTATGTCGTTTTTGAAAGAGTGATTAGATGTGGAGGTCGTGACCCATGCGTGTCTTCTTGGTTTTCATGTAGACACGGTTGTAGTCGTTAGGTTCAATCTCCAGAGGCACGTTCTCGGTGATTTCGAGGCCGAAGCTCTCGAGGCCGACACGCTTCACTGGGTTGTTAGTCATGAGGCGCATCTTCTTGACGCCGAGCGCGCTGAGGATGTTGGCGCCTACGCCGTATTCGCGTTCGTCAGCTTTGAAGCCGAGGTGAACGTTGGCGTCGACGGTGTCGAGACCCTCCTCTTGGAGTTTGTAGGCTTTGATTTTGTTCATCAGACCGATGCCGCGACCCTCTTGTGAGAGGTAGACCACAACGCCTTTGCCCTCTTTCTCAATCTCTTCCATAGCTTTATGGAGTTGGTCGCCACACTCGCAGCGGAGTGAGCCGAAGATATCGCCTGTGGCGCAAGAAGAGTGAACGCGCACGAGGATAGGCTCGTTTTCCTTCCATTCGCCTTTGATGAGGGCGATGTGCTCCAAGCCGTTGGATTTCTGACGGAAAGGAATCAGTTTGAAGTGTCCGTATTTGGTTGGAAGTTCCACCTCTTCGCCACGCTCAACGAGGCTCTCGGTGCGGAGACGGTAGGCGATGAGGTCGGCAATGGTGATGATTTTGATGTCGTATTTCTCGGCAATCTCAAAGAGTTGAGGCATGCGAGCCATGGTGCCGTCCTCGTTCATGATTTCGATGAGTGCAGCGGCAGGGCGGAGGCCAGCCAGACGGGCGAGGTCGATGGAGGCTTCGGTGTGGCCAGCGCGACGGAGCACGCCTTTCGACTTAGCGTAGAGAGGGTTGATGTGACCTGGGCGTCCGAAGGTTGATGGCTTTGAGTTAGGGTCGGCCAAGGCTTGGATGGTGGCAGCGCGGTCGTGTGTTGATACGCCGGTTGAGCAACCCTCCAGTTTGTCGACGGTTACGGTGAATGGAGTGCCGAGCATTGAGGTGTTGTTTGAGACCTGATGGGTCAGTTCCAACTCCTCGCAGCGCTCCTCAGGGAGTGGAGCACAGAGCACGCCGCGACCGTTTTTCAACATGAAATTCACCTTCTCGGGTGTTATCTTTTCAGCTGCTATGATGAAGTCGCCTTCATTCTCACGGTCCTCGTCGTCGACAACGATGAGGAATTTGCCTTCGCGGAAATCTTCGATGGCTTCTTCGATAGTGTTGAGTTTCTTATTCATTGCAAAAAGTGTATTGTGTATTATTATTTTTTTCTTGATTGGATGGTCTTGCGAACCCATTGCAGTGCGCCTCCCTGCTCCTGAACGCGTTTCCAAAACTCCTTCAACTGTGTCCACCATATCTTATAGGCTTCGCTCTTGAAGATGGCGCTGTCGGTGGCAGCCTTGTAGGTGAAGAAGATGCCGATAGGGGCGAGGACGAACGAGCTGAGCCACATGCCTTGCCATACAGGCCAGAGCAGTTCGCGAGCCATCTTGACGCCGGTGGTGTTGACCACGTAGTAGACCAGGAAGAGCACGATGCTGATGACCGTTGGCATGCCTAAGCCGCCCTTGCCGATGATGGCACCGAGCGGAGCTCCGATGAAGAAGAAGATCAGACAGGCGAGACTGAGGGTGAACTTCTGGTGCCATTCGATGTTGTGGCGGGCGCTGAAGTCGCTGGCGTCGTCCACGTTGATGCGGTGGAACGTCAGGTTGGCGCGGTTGTTCTGTGCCTTTTGCTTGGCGGCCTTGCTGATAGCCTCCATATCCTTTTGCGAACTCGCCATAAAGACTGAGTCGGCATTGAGAATTGGCATTGTAGGCTTGAGCACCTCGTTGCGAGCTATCTCACGTTCGGTGGGTTTGTAGGCATCGTTGAAATATCCCTCGTTTACCATCCGTTGTGCAAACGCCTTCTCCAGCGAGTCGCAACGGTGGTTGGCGGAGTCGATGTCGTGGGTCAGTCGAACGATATTCTTGCTGACGTGCTGGTCGTCCAACACGCTCTCGTCAATCTCTTGGAAGTTGGAGTCGAAGTCAATCAGAATCTCCTTCTCCTTGAACGTCTCGCGGCGGTAGGGGACGTTGGACGTGCCTACGAACTGCTGTTTCCTGAGATTCTCAAACTGCTCGCCGCCGAAGAGTTGCAGCACGAGGTTGCGTTTGTCCTCCGTCAGTTTGATATGAACGGAGTCGGCGGTGGTTACGGAGGCGTTGTTGAAGCCCTGCGAGAAATCGTAGATCATCACGTTCTCCAGTGCTTGCGTCTTGTGGTTCTTGCTACGCACGTAGAGGTTCATGCCGTGGATGCCGCTGTAGAACTCGCCCACAGGCACATCCAGTTCGGGCGACGTCTGACGTATGGAGAACATCAGCGCCCACATCTTCTTCTGTGCCACAGGGATCACGTTGTTGGAGAAGAAGAACGCGCCCACCACCACGAACGAGATAGTCACAATCAGCGACCTCATGATGCGGAACAGCGAGATGCCTGCCGACTTCATGGCCAGCAGCTCCAATCGTTCGCCGAGGTTGCCGAATGTCATCAGCGACGCCAGCAGGATGGCGAGGGGTAGAGCCAGTGGCACCATCGACAGCGACGCATAGAAAAAGAACTGCATCAGCACCTTCATCGGAAGTCCCTTACCCACCAGGTCGTTGACATGCATCCACAAAAACTGCATGATAACGATGAAGAGGCAGATAAAGAAGGTCACGAAGAACAGCCCGAGGAAGTTCTTAACCAAGTAAGCATCAAGTCGTTTAATGCGTAACATCTACTTATCCATTTTAATGTGCAAAGATACAACTTTTCTATGAAAACGACGACTTTTTTGCAATGATGTGATGTGGATACAAAAAACGAAGGCTCGGCTCTCAAAGTCAGACTTTCGCAGTCATCAAAATCTTCTTGAAAAACACGAATTAGAGAAACTGTTGGACAATGAATTACTAACTGAAAAATTCTCTCCTTCTCAAATTACCTCCCTTCGGTCGGTGGGTCCGTTGGACAAATCTCTTGAAATAAAAATCACCGGTACGGCCAATTATTCTTGAACTTTGCGTTTCGCAGTGCGTTTTTTGCAGACAAAAATGTCGGTTTCTATTTCCCGTTGTGTGTTTTTGTTGTCCGATTCGTCAACTCTGGCTGTCGGCTGTTGTTTTTGAAGTAAAAATCGGTGCTGAAAAACGGCGTCCGAAAATGCCGTTTTCAGATGCCAAGCCGCCAAAAATCGGGGCGAAATCGAAAACATAAAAATTACGAATTCTGAACCCTTGCCAGTTTTCGGCATGGCAGATTCCTTAGTGGAAAAAACGTTGTGTTTTGTAGAAAATCAATAATTTAATATTTGTTTTGAAGAAAGTTGTCACAGTGTGATTGGTCTTTCGTCATCCCCAAGATTTGACTTGTTTCACGAAGCACCCTGTTCTTTCTTCCTAAGCAAGTTCGTCTCTACTTTTGCTGACTCGCAGTCCCACTTTGCCGATGGTGCTATCGTGCTAAAAATCCACCCCTTTTTTACTACGTAAAACTTTTCTTAAAATATAAAGTAGTAAAAGGCGTTTATCTTGCCGAAAACCCTTACCTTTGGGGCGCAAAAGAAATAGTGGTTGATTAATGCTAATGCGTTGACAGCCAAATAACAAATAATTGCTGTAAGATAAAGAACAATATCGTAATGGAACACAAGTACGATTTTTTGGTCATTGGAAGCGGCATCGCAGGCATGAGTTTCGCCCTCAAGGTGGCTCACGCAGGCAAGGTGGCTATCCTTTGTAAGTCAGAACTTGATGAGGCTAACACTGCTTTAGCTCAAGGCGGAATCTCTTCTGTTACAAACACCGTAGTAGACAACTACGAAAAACATATCCAAGACACCCTCGTTGCCGGCGACGGCATCTGCGACATCAAAGCCGTGGAGAAAGTCGTGAAGCATGCTCCAGAGCAGATAGAGCAGCTGCTGAAGTGGGGTGTCGACTTCGACAAAGCGCCCGACGGCAGCTTCGACCTCCACAAAGAAGGCGGTCACAGCGAATTCCGCATCCTCCACCACAAGGACAGCACGGGCGCCGAGATTCAGCAGAGTCTGATCAAATGTATCAAGAAACATCCGAACATCGACGTCTACGAACACTGCTTCGCCATCGATATTATCACACAACATCACCTCGGACAGGTCGTAACACGCCATACTCCTAACATCACCTGCTATGGCGCCTACGCCATGAACCCAGAGACCAAGACCGTCGACACCTTCCTCGGCAAAGTCACCATGTTGGCCACTGGCGGCATCGGCAACGTCTACACCACCACCACCAACCCATTGGTAGCCACTGGCGACGGCATCGCCATGGTACACCGTGCCCGCGGCGTCATCCGCGACATGGAGTTCGTGCAGTTCCACCCAACAGCCTTCTATCACCCGGGCCTCCACCCATCGTTCCTCATCACCGAGGCCATGCGTGGCTACGGCGGCATCCTTCGCAACCTCGACGGTTCAGAGTTCATGCACAAGTATGACCCACGTCTCTCGCTTGCCCCTCGCGACATCACCGCACGTGCCATCTTCAATGAGATGAAGCTCAACGGCACGGACCATGTCTTCCTCGACGTGACCCACAAGGACCCAGAGGAGACCAAGCACCACTTCCCTAACATCTATAAGAAGTGTCTCAGCATCGGTATTGACATCACCAAGGAGCCAATCCCTGTCGTGCCATGCCATCACTATATGTGCGGCGGCATCCTCGTCGATTATGACGGACAGTCGAGCATCAACCGCCTCTACGCTGCTGGCGAGTGCTCTTGCACAGGCCTCCACGGCGGTAATCGTCTGGCCAGCAACTCACTCATCGAGGCAGTCGTCTATGCAGACCTCGCTGCCAAGCATTCCATCCCACGCATCGCCGAGCTTACTTTCCGTGAAGACGTTCCTGACTGGATTGATACGGGTACCGTACCACACGAGGAGCTTTACCTCATCAGCGACTCAAAGACCGAGGTCCAGCAGATCAT
>CALEJM010000124.1 GCA_937898265.1 uncultured Porphyromonadaceae bacterium | reverse complement strand
AACGAGAAGTTGGAAAACATATAAACTCTTTTTCAGATGGTTTAAAAGGTGCCCTTAGAGAAGATCCAGATATTATTATGATTGGCAAAAGCAAAGGTCTCGCCCACCACGGCTGTTATCACTTCTTTAGGTGCTTTTGAGAAGATAGACTTACGAACTTTCAAAGGTTTACTCTTACTGTCTTCGCCTTGTTTTCTCAAAACAGCCATAAACAAGCCTTCGCCTTTTACGCGATGAGGCCAAAAATGATAGCCGTTGGTTTCTTCGATATTCCATTGAGCATCAACGTCTACTTTGAGCAACTCACATCCCTGCTCTATCAACCATTCCACCTGCTGTTCGTCTTCTTGTTCGTTGAAGGTACAGGTTGAATAAATCAGCAAGCCGCCGTCTTTGAGCGTAACAAGAGCAGACTCAAGAATCTCTCGACCACGTGTCACACAGTTGGCAACATTAGCTGGCGACCATTCTTCAATTGCGGTCTCGTCCTTACGGAACATACCTTCGCCAGAACAAGGCACATCCACCAAAACTGCATCAAACAACTGCGGCAGTTTTTCAAAAGCCACTGGGGCGTTGTTTGTTACGGCTGAACGTGGATTACCCCATTTCACGAGATTCTCTGCCAAGATAGCACAGCGGTTAGGAATGATTTCGTTGCTTACAAGAAATCCGTTGGTCAGCCAATCGCTCAGCACTATAGACTTTCCGCCTGGAGCTGCGCAGAGGTCCAGTGCCACAGCGTCATGCGGCAGATACTGCTCTACGACACGCTGAAGAAACATTGAAGAAGCCTCTTGCACATAATAAACACCAGCATGAAATAGCGGGTCGAGAGTGAACAAAGGACGACGGTTCAAATACCTTCCCATATTACACCAAGGCACAACAGAGGTATTGACGGGAGAAAATTTCTCGTCGCAATCCGTTGCCTCCGACTTTCTGCTGTTCAGTCTGACGCTTACGGGTGGTTCGGTAAACAACGAAGCCTCGAACAGGGCATACTCGCTCTGCAACCGAGGCTTCATTTGTTCAACAAAAGAGATTGGGAGTTCTTTTGCCATTAGTAGCTACGTGCAAAGAGCACTCTGCGTTTTGAAGGCTTGCCAGTTACCATGCAGACACCAGGCTCTTCTGGAGCATCCAAAGGAATGCAACGGATGGTGGCTTTGGTCTCTTCTTTGATTTTCTCTTCGGTTTCTGGAGTGCCGTCCCAGTGACAAGCCAAGAAGCCGCCTTTCTCAATTTCTACTTTGAATTCTTCGTAAGAGTTCACCTCGCGGGTTACGCTCTGACGGAATTTCAAAGCCTTTTGGTAGATATTCTCTTGGATATCGTCGAGGAGGGTCTTGATGTAATTCTCAATGCCGTCGATTGCTACGGTCTCTTTGGTAAGAGTATCACGACGCATCACCTCAATGGTGTTGTTCTCAAGGTCGCGGGCACCGATTGCCAAACGAACAGGCACACCCTTCAACTCATACTGAGCGAATTTCCAACCTGGTTTGCGGTTGTCGGCGTCGTCGTATTTTACAGAGATGCCAAGAGATTTCAAACCGGCACGGATGGCGTCAACCTTCTCGGTGATGGCTGCCAACTGCTCTGCATTCTTGTAGATAGGAATGATGACAACTTGGAATGGAGCCAATTTTGGAGGCAAAACGAGACCATTGTTGTCGGAGTGCGACATAATCAAAGCACCCATCAAACGGGTTGATACGCCCCAAGAGGTAGCCCAAACATACTCAGGTTGATTATCTTTGTTCATGAATTGAACGTCGAAAGCTTTGGCGAAGTTCTGGCCGAGGAAGTGTGAAGTACCAGCTTGGAGAGCTTTACCATCCTGCATCATTGCTTCGATACAGAAGGTCTCCAAAGCACCAGCGAAACGCTCGTTTGGTGATTTGATACCTTTCACAACAGGCACAGCCATATATTTCTCAGCAAACTCGGCATAGACGTCAAGCATCTTGCGAGCCTCTTCCAAAGCCTCCTCACGGGTGGCGTGAGCGGTGTGACCTTCTTGCCAGAGGAACTCGG
>CALEJM010000123.1 GCA_937898265.1 uncultured Porphyromonadaceae bacterium | reverse complement strand
CGTGAAACTGCTGATTTCCAACAACCAATCCGACGCCGAGAAATTGAGCAAGAACATCGACGAACTCAATGAGGAACGTCGCACCCTCGACGAACAAACCACCAAGGAGGCCACCGAGATGATTTCGGCAACACCCGATTTCAACACCCGCAAGACCATCGTGGTCTACAACGAGGAGTGGTCAAAAGGCATCGTCGGCATCGTGGCATCACGCCTCGCCGAGGAGTTCTACCGCCCAACCATCGTGCTGACCCGCGCCACCAACGGCCTGCTCAGCGGCTCGGCGCGCTCTGTTCAAGGCTTCGACCTCTACGCTGCCATCGACAGCTGTCGCGACCTCCTCGAGAATTTCGGCGGTCACCTCTACGCTGCCGGCCTCTCGCTCAAAGAGGAGAATCTCGAGGCGTTTATCGAACAGTTTGAGAGATTCGTGACCGAGAATATCACCAAGGCACAGCTGACCCCGCAAATCGAGATTGACGCCGAGGTGGATTTCTCACGTTTCAACAGCAAGTTCTTCAAGAACCTGAAACAGTTTGCGCCATTCGGACCCGGCAATGCCAACCCTGTGTTCTGCACCCGCCAGGTGAAGGACAACGGCGGCACCAAGGTGGTGGGCAAAGCGTCAGATCACCTCAAGGTGGACCTCTGCGACCTCGACGGCAACCACAACATGAACGGCATCGCCTTCCACATGAGCGACTACCACGACCGCATGAAGGAGAACGTTCCTATCGACCTCTGCTACACGCTGGAGGAGAACACGTTCGCTGCTCACCACTCCGACAGCAAGAACGGCGAAGTCAACATGCAGCTGATGGTGAAGGATATTCGCTGCAACGAATAGACTCCCTTGCGATACCATAAAAGCAGAACCACCTTAAAAAGTGCGTTCTGCTTTTTTGTGCTCGCGCTTTTTTCTTACCTTTGCAAGCATGAAACAACGGATTGTCATACTCCTGTCAACACTGCTTCTTGTTCTCACCATCCACGCCGAGAGCCGATGGTGCTGGCAGGTGGTCATCTCCGAGATGATGGTCGACCCCTCGCCCGCCGTGGCACTTCCCGAGGTGGAATATCTCGAGGTGTTCAACCGCTCCGACTCTGTCATCCCCCTCAACGGATGGACCATACGCGTTGGCAATAAGGTGGGACGCCTCGATGCCGACTCGCTGCCGCCACATGCCTACACGCTGCTCTGCTCACGCACCAAGGTCGACTCGCTGAGACGCTATGGCAAGGTGGTGGGCGTCACGGCATGGCCCGCCCTGTCGAACGACGGCTGCACGCCGATGCTCTGCGATGCAACGAACGAACCAGTGACTTGGGCAAGCTATCAGTCGGAGTGGATTGCCGACAAGGAGAAACGCCAAGGCGGATGGAGCTGGGAGTGCCGCGATGTCGACAACCTCAGCGGCAGTCGCACCAACTGGGAGGTGTCCGTCGCCACCCAAGGGGGCACGCCGGGAGACGTCAACAGTATTGCCGCCACACTGCCCGACAACCTGCTGCCACGTGTCACCCATCTCACGTTTCCAAGCGATACGATGCTGACGGTGGCGTTCAACAAGGTGATGCACCAAGGGTTGCTGACCGCTCCTACACATTATGAAATAGTGAATCACACGATATCATCTGCCACGACTCTCGCCCCTAACGATGGCGTTGCCTTGACGCTCACGCCCCCGCTCTACGACGGCGAAGTGCTCACGATTGCCATCCACGGACTCCAATGTCAGTCAGGGTTCACGCTCAACGATACGACGCTGACGCTGCCAGTCCCTTCGGCGCTTATGCCACAGTTGTTGGTGGTTAACGAGGTGATGTATCAGTGTGCTCAGCAGTCGGAGTGGCTAGAGGTCTACAACCGTTCCGACGAGAGTTTCGATTTGAGTCAATGCAGCGTTGTGGTGGAGAACAACAGTGGAAAACGCTCTGTTGCCCAACCGCTTTGCAACGAGGCGAGAGCCATTCTGCCACATCAGTATGCGGTGGTGTCAAGACGTCCGGAGTCGACGTTGGTGCCGATGCCCGACGATGCGTTGCCGCTGACTTGCGCCCTGCCGCCTCTCCCCGATGAAGGGGGTTGCATCGTGCTGCTGAGCGCCGATTCGGTGGTGATTGACGAGGTGTGCTACTCGCCCGACTGGCATCACGAGCTCCTTGCCGAGGGTCACGAGGTGTCGTTGGAACGCATCGATGCCGACGCCGAGAGCAACGACGCCACAAACTGGCAGTCGGCTGCCGCC
>CALEJM010000122.1 GCA_937898265.1 uncultured Porphyromonadaceae bacterium | reverse complement strand
TATAGCGATGATGCTCGCCTCCGTAGGTGAACAGATGGTGCTTGTCGTAGATTGTCACGCTGCCGTCGGGCTTCACGAGATGGTACTCCCATCTGCCGTCTTCGGTCACGCGGATGTTCGGGTCGTCAGCAGTGCGTTCCACGCTTCTATCCCAATCACCAAGTCGCATGCCTTCCGACATCACGCGGCGGTTTCTCTGCTTGCCGTTCTTCGTGGTGTAGCTCTCGGTGGTCTTCGTCGCCATCGGGGAGGAGTAGAGGTCGCCAATCTTAGCCACGGAGCAGTACGCTTCAATGTAACCTTTCGGGTCGTTGTTCAGTCGCTCCAACTCCTTCTCGTCTTTCACGATGGAGTATTTCACGTCTGCGCTGCCGTCCATCTCGGTCACGTTCTCTACGTTGGTGGCATCCACCTTCGCACGTTCCGCTTCTGCCTGGTTGTAGTCACGCATCCTCTGCGCAAACTCGCCCATGTTCTCGTCCTCACGCTTCACGGGCTATTCAAACATCTCCTTCTCCTTCGGCAACGACATCTTCTTGTCGCTGCTCTCGCCGAGTCGTCCTTGCTTCATCAACTCGTCACGAACGTGTTGGAACTGCTCTTCGGTAGCATAGTTTCCGCCTTCCTTCTCGCCTTTGACGTATTTCTCAAGAATTTGCTTATTGAAGTCGGCGTCAAACGCTGGAATTCACAGCCTTTTGTGGCAGGGTGTATCAGTCTTGTCAAAGAACGGTTATATGGTGTGTTGGTGAGCGCTGGGTTCCGGTTCAGCGCCGACGCAATCTTCAACAGCAACAGAGCGCTCAAATAGTTGCAGTTAAGGACGCGGAGGTCGTTGTTCCTACCCACTACAAAGATACGAAAAACTGCTGACATACACAATATTTAGGACGTATTTTTTTGCAAAAAAAATCTCCCACATCTGGCATGCCGACGCTCACCCATTCCGTAAGAATGTTGCTTTGTAGAAAAGATCATAAGAATGACGAGAATCTAAGAAAGACAACAAGGCGTGACACGTGACACGTGACAATTAAAAAAATGGTATGGGTCATCTTGATTTTTACTCTATAAATATAATATAAATAATTAATATTAAGATAGTTATATACGATTAGAGAGAAAATTCTCTGGAGGAGGTATACCTTTTTTAATAACTGTCACACTGTCACATGTCACATTTTCCTACAAAGCAAATTACTTAACTATTTGATTTAATATGAAGTACAATGTCTTTTCCTCCAAAGCACCTCAGATGCCTAAGCCTACAAAGGGCACAGAATTCGTAAATTTGGTGCTCTCACAGGCCACAAAACCGATGCAGTCACCGCTGTTGCCTATGATTTTGTCTGCGGTTTCAAGGTCTCTGTGAAACGGGAAAGATGACAAAAAACAGTATAAAATGGCTGATTTTTGAACATAAGGTAGTACCCAGAACACCACAAACGGACTCCCAATATAACAAAGCAAAAAAAAATCTCTGCGTTTTTCTCAGCCGACTGTCACCCCCGTTTTCGTTTTTCCCGGCCATACAAATCCCCCTCTTTCCCGACCAAACGACAGCTTGTAATGCGGAAACAAACCTCTTCGACGCCGTCCGAAACCTCCCATCCACAACATAAAAAAACGCAGTCCACGACCTGCAACACCCCCTCGGATTTTGCAACCAACGCCCCTCAAACAGCAGCATCCATGCAGTTTTCCATAAAAGAAAACGCCAATCGGCAGCGAACTTTTCGGACACCCGATTCGTCAATACAATAATATAATAGGACTCACACCGCTTTTTTTTCGCAAAAATTTAGTAATTTTGCACACCATTTTCGCCTACTCCGACAGTTGGCGGAAACGTCTGAATAAGAACTAATTCACAGTAAACAGATATGTCATACAAATTGAAAGAAGTTTTTGCGCCACGACTTTTCGAGACGTTCAAAAGCTACAACAAGAAAGATTTTGCTGCCGATGCCATGGCGGGTATCATCGTCGGCATCGTAGCCATCCCTCTTGCCATCGCCTTCGGTATCGCCTCTGGCGTAGGCCCTACAGAGGGTCTGGTAACAGCCATCATCGCCGGTTTCATCATCTCGTTCCTTGGCGGCACCAAGGTGCAGATTGGCGGTCCTACCGGTGCGTTCATCGTCATCATCTACGGCATCATTGAGCAGTTCGGCATCGGCGGACTCACCATTGCCACCATCATGGCTGGCATCCTGCTGCTCATCATGGGCTTCAGCAAGCTGGGCAGCGTCATCAAATTCGTCCCCTACCCTGTCATCGTAGGCTTCACCGCCGGCATCGCCCTCACCATCTTCTCCACCCAGATGAACGACTTCTTCGGTCTCGGCATCGAAAAAGTGCCATCCAGCTTCGTGCAGAAGTGGGTTTGCTACGCCAACAACTTCACCAGCATCAACTATTGGGCACTCCTCATCGGCGTGGTCACCGTGCTCATCATCGTGCTGATGCCTAAAATCTCAAAGAAACTCCCTGGCTCACTGGTGGCCATCGTCCTCGTGACCGCAGCCACCTATATCGCTCAGCGCTTCTCCAACTGGGAAGGCGTAACCACCATCGGCGACCTCTACGAGTTGCCAACCTCCATCCCCGCACCTCACATGCCAGACATGAACCTTGCTGAAGG
>CALEJM010000121.1 GCA_937898265.1 uncultured Porphyromonadaceae bacterium | reverse complement strand
TCCCGGCCGACTTCATCGCCGAGGGCGTTGACCAGACACGCGGCTGGTTCTTCACACTACATGCCATCGCGACTATGGTGTTCGACAGCGTGGCATATAAGAACGTGATTTCCAACGGCTTGGTCTTAGACAAGAACGGCAACAAGATGTCAAAACGTCTCGGCAATGCCGTTGACCCATTCTCTACTATCGAGCAATACGGTTCCGACCCATTGCGTTGGTACATGATGACCAACTCATCGCCTTGGGACAACCTCAAATTTGATATCAACGGTGTGGAAGAGGTTCGTCGTAAATTCTTCGGAACTCTCTACAACACCTATTCATTCTTCGCACTCTATGCCAACGTTGACGGTTTCGACACCAAGGCTCCATTGATTCCTGTGGAGAAACGTCCTGAAATCGACCGTTGGATTATCTCTTTGCTCAACACCCTCATCAAAGAGGTTTCAGCACACTACGAGAACTACGAACCAACACGTGCTGGTCGTGCTATCAGCGACTTCGTGGGCGAGAACCTCTCCAACTGGTACGTACGCTTGAACCGTAAACGTTTCTGGGGTGGCGAGATGAACGAAGACAAACTCTCCGCTTATCAGACACTCTATCAATGTCTCGTGACTGTGGCTAAGTTGATGGCTCCTATCGCTCCATTCTATGCTGACCAACTCTTCGAAGACTTGACCAACGAGAACGGCAAGTACGAGTCTGTTCACTTGGCAACATTCCCAGTAGCCGACGAGAGCCTCATCGACACTTATCTTGAGGAGTGCATGCAGTTGGCTCAACAGGCTTCTTCTATGATTCTTGCCCTCCGTCGTAAGGCAGAGAAGAAGGTTCGTCAACCATTGAGCAAAGCAATCATCCCTGCTCCAGATGCCAAGACCAAGGAGCAACTCTCTTATATCGCCGACCTCATCAAGACCGAGGTTAACGTCAAGGAACTCCTCATCGAGACTTCCGAGGAGTCAACCATCAGCCTTGTGAAACGTATCAAGCCTAACTTCAAGGTTTTGGGTAAGAAATTCGGCAAACAGATGAAGGAAATTGCTGCTGCCATCGGTGCTATGGAACAAGGTGCTATTGCCGACATGGAACGTGCTGGTGTGGCAACTCTCCACTTGCCTTCAGGTGACGTTGAGGTTGAGGTTGCCGATGTAGAAATCACTACCGAAGATATGCCAGGCTGGCTCGTTTCGAACGAAGGCAAACTGACCATCGCTCTTGACATCGAGGTGACCGAGGCACTCCGTCGCGAAGGTATCGCCCGCGAATTGGTCAACCGCATCCAGAATATCCGCAAGAGCTCAGGCCTCGAGATCACCGATAAGATCAACATCGAGGTTGAACGTCACGAGCAAGTGACCGATGCCCTTGCCGATTTCCGCGAATATATCACCACTCAGGTTTTGGCTCAGAGCCTCAACGAGGTGGATTCTATTGCTGAGGCTACCGAACTCGACTTCGAGGACTTCATCGTGAAGGTGAAAGTAACCAAAGCATAAGCAAGACAAAAGAAAACAACACATACTGTAACGATGACAGAAAGTCAGAAGAAGCAGTCTCTCGCCATCTTAGGCTCTACGGGGTCTATAGGCGTTCAAACGCTCGAAGTGGTCAAGCACCACCCCGAGCGTTTTGAGGTGTATGCCCTCACAGCAGGCAATAATGCCGACTTGCTCATTCAGCAGGCACGTGCCTTCCTCCCAGAGGTGGTGGTGATTGCCAACGAGTCTTTATATCCTAAGGTGAAAGAGGCTTTGGCTGATCTCCCTATGAAGGTGTGGACAGGCAATGATGCCATTGCCGAGGTGGCTGCTATGGAGTCTGTGGATACCGTGGTGGTGGCTTTGGTTGGCTATGCCGCCTTGAAACCAGTGATTCATGCTATCGAGGCAAAGAAGAAGATTGCCTTGGCAAACAAGGAGTGCTTGGTTGTGGCAGGAAAACTGGTGACAGCCCTTGCCCTCAAGCACCACGCACCGATTCTTCCTATTGACTCGGAACATAGTGCTGTTTTTCAATGTTTGATTGGCGAGCCAGAGCAGGCGGTCGACCGTATCATACTGACAGCCTCGGGCGGTCCGTTCCGCACAATGGCCGACCTCAGCAACGTGACTCCTGCCCAAGCCCTCAATCATCCAACTTGGAATATGGGTGCGAAGATTACCATCGACTCGGCTTCTATGATGAACAAGGGCTTTGAGGTGATGGAGGCGAAGTGGCTGTTTGGCATCGATGTGGACCGCATCGATGTGGTGGTTCACCCACAAAGCATCATCCACTCGTTGGTGCAGTTCGCCGACGGCAGCATCAAGGCTCAGTTGGGCAATCCCGACATGCGTCTCCCAATTCAGTTGGCACTCACCTTCCCAGAGCGTATCTCAACCGAGGTGGAGCCATTGAATCTGGCCAAATGCGGTATGCTGACTTTCGAAGAACCTGACACGAAACGCTTCCGCAACCTGGCTTTGGCCTATGAGGCGATGCATCGCGGAGGCAATATCCCATGTGCACTCAATGCAGCCAACGAGGTGGCTGTGCAGAAGTTCTTGCAAGAGAAAATTTCGTTCCTCGGCATGAGCGATATGCTTGAAAGCGTTATCAATACAATCAATTTTATAGACACCCCATCCTACGACGACTATGTGGCAACCGACCAAAAGGCTCGCGAGTTGGCAGAGTTGTTCGTTGTTAACCACTAATCAAAAAACATCATTTTTTCTATGACAGCAGAATTTTGGATTAAGGCAGCACAGTTGGTTGTGAGTCTGTCTTTTCTCATTTTTATTCACGAGTTGGGCCATTTCTTTTGGGCACGACTCTTCAAGACTCGCGTCGACAAGTTCTATCTGTTCTTCAACCCCAACTTCTCAATCGTAAGAGCGAAGAAGTTCAATGGCAAATGGCATTTCGCTTGGTTTCAGAAGAATCTTCCAGACCATGTAAAGCCTCTCCTTGATGCCGACGGCAACGAGAAGAAGGACAAGAAAGGCAACACCGTCTATGCCCCTGCTCCATTGGAGGAGTTGGCAGACGACGATTGGCGAAAATATCCAGAAAATACCGAATGGGGCATCGGCTGGATTCCACTGGGTGGCTACTGCTCTATCGCCGGTATGGTTGACGAGACCTCCGACTCCGCAACCATCAACAGCGAGCCGCAGCCTTGGGAATACCGCAGCAAAAAGACTTGGCAACGTCTGCTCATCATCGTGGGCGGCGTGGTCAACAACTTCATCGGTGCACTTATTATATATAGTATGCTGATGTTCCACTACGGCGAGGAATGGGTGCCTGTAAGCAATGGCTATCTTGGCTACGACTACTGCCAGACTGCCCTCGACAACGGTTTTGAAAATGGCGATATCATCGTTGACATCAATGGCGAACGTCCAGAGCACACTTCCGATGTGGCTCAACTTCTGGTTATCGAAGGCAAACAAGAGGTGACAGTGCTCCGCAACAATGAGAAAGTCAGCCTCACCTTGCCGAAAGATTTCGGCGAACAATTCGTTGAGAACGAGAAAGGCGGACAATTCTTCAGCATACGTTTCCCATTCGTGGTGGACTCAGTAGCACCCAACACTCCTGCCAAGGAAGCCGGTCTGCAGAGAGGCGACAGCATCATCGGCATCAATTCAGTGATGACCTCTGCTGCTTCACAGATTCGCGACACTTTGAGCAAACACCCTAACGAAACTTCCGTACTTACCCTTGTGAGAAGCGGACGAACCCTCGACGTGCCTGTCGTTGTCGATGAGTCTGGCATGCTTGGCATCACCTTCAAGAATCCAGCCTTGTTCTTCAAGACCAAAGTCAAGAAATACGGTTTCTTCGCCTCATTCCCTGCTGGCATCAGAAAAGGATGCGAAGTGCTCGGCTCCTACGTCAAGCAGTTCCGCCTCGTCTTCACCAAAGCAGGTGCCAAGAGCCTCGGCGGTTTCGGTGCCATCGGCGGTCTGTTCCCTGCCTTCTGGGATTGGGAAGCCTTCTGGAGTCTGACAGCATTCCTCTCGATTATCCTCGCCTTCATGAACATATTGCCAATCCCAGTGCTCGACGGCGGCTACGTGCTGTTCATCCTCTACGAGATGATTACACGCCGCAAGCCAAACGACAAGGTGATGGAAGTGATGCTCAACATCGGCATGTTCCTGCTGTTGGCATTGCTCATCTTCGCCAACGGCAACGACCTCTTCAAATGGATCATGGGTCTGTTGGGTAAATAAATTCAAGGCAAATGGTCTATCTTCAGGTTGAGAATCTTAGCAAGGCTTTTGGCGACCGCGAACTCTTCTCCGACATCTCGTTCGGTGTGGAGCAAGGCACGCGTTGTGCCTTTGTGGCAAACAACGGCACAGGCAAGACCACACTCCTGAATATCCTCACCGGTCGCGAGCAACAAGACGCTGGAACGGTGGTCTATCGTCGCGACCTCCGCGTGGGCTATCTGCCACAGATTCCGGAGTTCAAGGAGGACGACACCGTTGCCCAGGCTTGTTTCCAAAGCGACAACGACCTGGTCAAGGCCATCGAACGCTACGAGGAACTGCTCGACGCTCAGATGCGCAACGAAGACGTGGACGATGAGTTTCAGCAGGCACTCAGCGAGATGGACCGGCTGAACGCTTGGGACTTTGAGACCAACATCAAACAGATTCTCGGCAAACTCGATATTCACGACTGGCAGAAACCGGTGCGCGAACTCAGCGGCGGTCAACAAAAGCGCTTGGCATTGGCCAACGTGCTCATCACCGAACCCGACCTGCTCATCCTCGACGAGCCGACCAACCACCTCGACCTCGCCATGGTCGAATGGCTTGAGGAGTGGCTCAACCACTCGAAGATGACGCTCATCATGGTGACCCACGACCGCTATTTCCTCGACAACGTCTGCAACGAAATCTACGAACTCGACAACCATACCCTTTTCCACTATAAAGGCAACTACCAGTACTATCTTGAGAAACGCGACGAGCGCATCGCCAACTTCAATGCCGAGACGCAACGCGCCAAGAACCTCTACCGAAAGGAGCTCGACTGGATGCGTCGTCAGCCTCAAGCCCGCGGAACGAAGGCACAGAGCCGCATCGACGCCTTCAAAGAGATTGAGAAGCGTGCCCACGAGCGTCTGGTGGAGAAGCAAGTGTTGTTGGACGTAAAGGCGACCTACATCGGCTCAAAGATTTTCGAAGCACAATACATCTCCAAATCGTTCGGCGACAAAGTGCTGCTCAAGGATTTCTACTACAACTTCTCCCGCTACGAGAAGATGGGCATCGTAGGCAAGAACGGCACCGGCAAGAGCACCTTCCTCAAGATGTTGATGGGCGAGGTGCAGCCCGACAGCGGCCGCTTCGACGTGGGCGACACCGTCCGCTTCGCCTACTACAGCCAGACGGGCATGGCGTTCAACGAAGAGATGAAAGTGATAGATGCCGTGCGAGCCGTGGCAGAAGAAATCGACCTCGGCGGTGGTGTCAAACTCTCAGCCTCGCAGTTGCTGTCGCGATTCCTCTTCAGCCCAAGCCGCCAGCACGACTTCATCCATCTGCTCAGCGGCGGCGAAAGACGCAGGCTCTACCTCTGCACCGTGCTGATGAGCAACCCCAACTTCCTCGTCCTCGACGAGCCGACCAACGACCTCGACCTCGCCACACTGCGCGTCCTCGAGGAATATCTCATCGGCTTCCACGGCTGCGTCATCGTCGTGAGCCACGACCGCTGCTTCATGGACAAGGTGGTGGACCACCTGCTCGTGTTCCAAGGCGAAGGCAAAATCAAAGACTACCCCGGCAACTACACCGACTACCGTGCTTTCGAAGCCCTCACCATCGAGGAGGAGCGCGAGAACGAGACGAAGGCCGAAGCTGCCAAGAAACCGAAGCAGGAGAAGCCGAAGAACAACAACTCCAACAAGTTGACCTATAAAGAGCAGCGCGAGTTGGAGCAACTGGAGCGCGACCTCGAGAGCCTCAACCAAGAGAAGCAAACCATAGAAGATGCCCTCTCCAGCGGCACGTTGGTTTCAGAAGAAATCGTCAAGATGTCGATGCGACTCTCCGAAATCAACCCTCTCATCGACGAGAAAGAGTTCCGTTGGCTCGAACTCAGCGAGCGCGACAACTAAATTTCCCAAAATCATAACTTAAAACTGCTTGGAAAGTCTCCCGCACGTCTGTGGGGAGGTTTTGAAGGGTTCGAAGGGTTCGAAGGGTTCGAAGGGTAGACCTTTCATCACTGTTCGAACACCTCGAACCCCTCATCACCTTATCGCCCAAGGGCTTGGATGGTTCCCCGAAGTGAGCGGCAAGCTTTCCAAGGGCTTGGATGGTTCCCCGACGTCGTCGGCAAGCTTTCCAAGGGCTTGGATGGTTCCCCGACGTGAGCGGCAAGCTTTCCAAGGGGTTGGATGGTTCCCCGACGTGAGCGGCAAGCTTTCCAAGGGCTTGGATGGTGTCCCGAAGTGAGCGGGAAGCCGTCCAAGGGCTTGGATTGTTCCCCGCAAAGATTTTCGCCGTGCGAAAAATTGTAGTCATGATAATTTTGTCAACATAAATAAATGTAGTACTTTTGCCGTGTCTTGCAACGGTCTGTTTGGCAAGATAAACATATAAAAAGCGTCATTGATGCTTGTCCTTAGGCTAGTTGAAACACGATAATTTGATAATAAAACATAGGCCAATCCCGAAGCCTTAAACAGAGGGAAGAAATCAAAAAAAACAAAACATTATGAGTTTCTTTGTAAAAGAGCCACTAAATGAAGCTGGTATGATAGACAGATGTGCATGGTGTGGTGGTCCAGTAAAAGGTAAAGGAGAAGGTAGAATATGGCTGGGTAGCAGGCGGACATATTGTTCTCCCAAATGTCGATATGAAGCTGAACAAGCTGAAAAGAATAAATAAAAGAAATGCTGCGGAATTAAGGTGTAGTCGTAAAACCATCATCAGCAAATCATTCACTTAAATAATATACAACTATGGCAGCAAAACTCGAAACAATCGCAGTCTCACAACTTCGCAACGAAGAACTCTTCGGTTTGGCACAGAAGCTCATCGAGCACTTCCCACTGCTCAGCGCAGCCACCGAGGTGAAACAGACGCTCACCAACTATCAGGCCGCCACCGACGCCCTCGACGCCGTGCTCAAACCACTTCGCAAAAGCACCGACACCGACGACATCGCCGCTGCCGACGCCACACGCGACCGCGTGCTCACCGGCATGGGCTACTTCCTCAAGTCGCTCGAGTACGACACCACCTACTCCAAAGCCGAGCAGGAAACCGTGCAGAAACTGCAGTTCATCTTCAACAACTACGGAAGCGTGCAAAAACTCTCCTACATCGAAGAAAGCGGCGCCATCCACAACCTCCTCACCGACCTCCAGGACGTTCCGGGCTACGACCAACTCGGTCTCGACCGTTGGACCAACCAGCTCATCTCAGCCGAGAAAGCCTTCAACGACCTCTTCAAGCAACGCACCGACACGATGGCCGGTGTGCGCCTGCCCGTCGGCTCAACCAAGCAGGCGTTCAACGCCCTCGCCGACGTACATCGCGAGCTCACCACGCTGGTCAATGCCCTCGTCGTGGTCAAACCGACCGTCTACGAGCCGTTCATCCTCCGCGCCAACGAGATTATCCAACGTCTCAAAGCCGAGATGAAAGCCCGCGCCACACGCGCCAAAAAAGACCCTGAAGAAGCAGATGAGTAATGAGTAATGAGTAATGAGAAATTATTAATTGCTAATTGCTCATTGCTAATTGCTAATTAATTATCCCCGCCACCTCACCATCGTGAAGTAGCGGGGATTTCTCGTTCATCGCCTTATCGCCTAAGGCGAAGTGAAAAGTGAAGTCTGCGATTAAGCGAGAGCAGACCCAAGCTTGCTTGGTATGCCGAGCGTGAGCAGACTCTTTGTGAAACAAAGAAAAGTGAAAAGTGAAAAGTTCTTGAACCCTTCGAACCCTTCGAACACCTCGAACCCCTCATCACCTCATCGCCCTATCGCCTAAGGCGAAGTGAAAAAGCGGGAGCCAAACGATGTCGACCCCCGCTTTTGTGTTTATCAGGTTAGATTATTTGCTGTAGTTTGGTGCCTCCACGGTGATGTCCACGTCGTGTGGATGGCTCTCGAGGAGACCGGCGTTGGTGATGCGCACGAAGACGCTCTTCTCCTTGAGGGTGGCGATGTCGGCTGAACCGCAATAGCCCATGCCGGAACGGATGCCGCCACAGAGTTGATAGAGGGTGTCGCCAACAGCACCTTTGAAAGCTACGCGACCCTCGATGCCTTCCGGAACGAGTTTGCGGGCTGAGGTGTCTTTGGATTGGAAGTAACGGTCGGCAGAGCCGCGACGCATGGCTGCCAAAGAACCCATGCCGACGTAGGATTTGAACTTACGGCCTTGGTAGAGGATCTCCTCGCCTGGGCTCTCGGTGCAACCTGCGAGCAGGGAGCCGAGCATGACAACGTCGGCACCGGCAGCAAGGGCCTTGACGATGTCGCCAGAGTATTTGATGCCGCCGTCGGCGATGACGCGGGCGTTGATGGTTTTGCAGTATTCAGCCACGTCGTTGACGGCTGTAACTTGAGGCACGCCTACACCAGCTACGACGCGGGTGGTGCAGATACTGCCAGGACCGATGCCTACTTTCACGGTGTTGGCACCAGCTTTTACCAAGTCGGCAGCCGCCTCTTTCGTCACGATGTTGCCAGCCACGATGTCGAGGTTAGGGAACTCCTTGCGGATAGCAGCCACGGTGTTGAGGATATTGCGGCTGTGACCGTGGGCAGAGTCAACAGCGATGATGTCGGCACCAGCATTAACCAAAGCACGTACGCGCACCAAGGTGTCGGCGCTTACGCCTACAGCGGCACCGCAACGGAGACGACCGTTGGCATCTTTACATGCGTTCGGATAGTTCACTACGTTGTCGATGTCCTTGCTGGTGATGAGGCCAACGAGTTCGCCATTGTCAGAAACGATTGGGAGCTTCTCGATGCGGTTCTCCCAAAGAATCTGCTTGGCATCTTCGAGTGAGGTGCCGAGTTTGGCGGTCACGAGGCGGTCCTTGGTCATCACTTGGGTGATAGGAGTCTCGTCAAGGTTGAGATATTTGAGGTCGCGGTTGGTGATGATGCCAACGAGTTTGTTGTTCTCGTCAACAACAGGCAGACCGCTGATGCGATATTTTGCCAAGAGTTCGCCGCAGTCGCGGAGGGTGTTGTTGGTGTGGAGCACGATAGGGTTGGCAATCATGCCGCTCTCGGAACGTTTTACCAAATCAACCTCGGCAGCCTGCTCGTCGATGCTCATGTTCTTGTGGATGAAACCAAGACCACCTTCGCGGGCAATGGCAATCGCCATCTTTGACTCGGTCACGGTGTCCATCGCTGCGCTGACGATAGGGATGTTCAGCGAGATGGATGGTGAGAGTTGGGTTTTCAAGCAGATCTGGCTTGGCAGAATGTCGCTCTGTTGTGGCACCAAAAGCACGTCGTCGAAGGTGAGTGCGGTGCGGATTGTATCGAATTTCATAGAGTTTGCTGTATTAAAAAGTTATTCTTTGATGCCGTTGCGTTCGAAGATGTGGTCAACCTGCGAGAAGTAGTACTCGAGTGTGAAGCAGGCGTCGAGTTCCTCAGAAGTGAGATAGCTCATCACCTTCTCGTTCTGGTGAAGGAGTTCCTGATAGTCGAGGCCCTCGCTCCATGCTTTCATGGCGATAGGTTGAACGGTGTCGTAAGCCTCTTCGCGAACGAAGCCTTTTGCAATCAAAGCGTTCATCACGCGCTGAGCGAAGATAATCTTCTTGGTGCGGTAGATATTGTTCAACATCTGCTCTGGGAACACGGTGAGGTTCTCGAGGATGCCTTTGAAACGGTTCAACATATAGTCGAGCAACATGGTAGCATCAGGGAGGATGATACGCTCGGTGGCTGAGTGGGAGATGTCACGCTCGTGCCAGAGAGCCACGTTCTCGTAGAAGGTAGCCATGTAGCCGCGCATCACGCGAGCACAGCCGCAGATGTTTTCGCTGCTGATTGGGTTGCGTTTGTGAGGCATAGCAGATGAACCTTTCTGACCTTTGCCGAAGGCCTCCTCCACTTCGTGAACCTCGGTGCGTTGGAGGTTGCGAACCTCAAGAGCCATCTGCTCAAGACTTGAAGCGATGACGGCAAGAGTTGCCATATAGTAAGCGTGACGGTCGCGTTGGATAACCTGGGTTGAAACCAAAGCGTGGTCGATGCCGAGGTGATCGCATACATATTGTTCAACGAATGGTGGGATGTTGGCGAAGTTGCCGACAGCACCACTCATCTTGCCTACTTCAATATCTTTGCATGCACGACGGAAGCGCTCAAGGTTGCGTTGCATCTCGGCATACCAGAGCACCCATTTGAGGCCGAAACTTGTGATATCGGCATGGATGCCGTGAGTGCGACCGATGCATGGGGTTTTCTTGAAACGAAGAGCCTGTTTGCGAAGCACTTCAATGAAAGCCTTGATGTCGGCAAGCAAGATCTCGTTAGCTTGTTTTATAAGGTAACCATTGGCGGTGTCAACAACGTCGGTGCTGGTCAAACCATAGTGAATCCATTTGCGTTCCTCACCGAGAGTCTCGCTGACGGCACGTGTGAAAGCCACCACGTCGTGTTTAGTCTGCTGTTCGATTTCGTAGATACGTGGGATGGAGAACGAGGCCTTGTCCCACAATTTCTTAATATCTTCTTTTGGTACGATACCAAGTTCGCTCCATGCTTCTGCGGCATAGAGTTCTACTTTCAGATACGCGTTGAACTTGTTTTCTTCTGTCCAAATGCTGCGCATCTGAGCGCGGCTGTAACGTTCTATCATTGTCTTTTCCTCTTTATATTATTCGACTTAATATACAAGAAAAGAGCATCATCCGCAGGGGTTGACACTCTTTCTTCATCCTACATTCAAGACGCAGAAGCACACACGTTTATCCATCTCCATGGTCGGAGTAAACAGTGGATAGCGGTATGTTGCAACTTCATGTCCCATCAAGCGATTGTTTTAGGATGTAATTGCATGCAAAATTACACTTTTTTCTCCACACATTTACGCCTTGGATGTTATTTTTTTTAGTCCGATTTTTCCTTCGGTTATCTATCTGATTTTATGAGCGGTAAAGCTGTAGTCCCATTGGTCGAAATAGAGGTTGCCGCCACGCCATTCCACCTCACCACGCTGGAAGTCGATGGTCTCGCTTCGCGGGAACTGCTTCGGCGGGTACAACTCGTCGGAGATGCCGGTATTGATAGCAAGGTGGAAAGCATCGCGATTGCCGAGGTAGAAGTGGCGCTTGACGTCATCTTTGAGGTGTTCCAGAAGTCCGAACGAGACGTCAACGGCTACCCAACCAACTTTGGGAAGGAAGACCTCGGCCCAGTCGTGCAGGTTCTGGTGACGCGGATGAATCATGAAACCGCTCTGCCAACGGGCAGGGATGCCGTTGTAGCGACAGAGCGAGAGGAAGAGGAGCGTCTTTTCGCCGCAGTCGCCACCGCCCTGCTCCAAGACGTGATCGGGGATGCAAGGTATCGTGGAATATTCGCGGGCTGAGACCCAAGGGATATTGCGACTGATCCACTCAAAGATGGCATCCACCTTCTCCAATGGAGTTGCACGATGAGGGATGATTTGTTTTGAGAGCTCGACAACGCGGTCGGAAAAGACGATATGAGGGAGTTGCTCAACGAGATAAGGTTTTAACTCTTGAGCGGTTTTACCCCTCGTACTCAGCGAGGTCAAAGCGTTCAACTCGGTTTGCGTAGTAAAGTCATTGCGCACACGGAATACGGTCGGAGTGTCGGCCTTAGCCTGTTGTTCCATATATATAGTATGGTGCGCGGAGTGGTTTTCGGAAAGCACGTAATCCGCTGAAGAAGCTATGATTAACTGATTGTTGGTCTGATAGTCTCCCAACGTTCGTGGCAACGGCAACCAACAACGGATTGTCTCGCCGTCGGGAACGGCATTGGGTTTGACCGTCAGCTGGAAGTCCCAGAGAAAGTGAAACGTCTTGGGAGTCAGTGGTTCATCTGTCTTATGATCGTAGACCACGGACATGAAAGAACGGGTCCAACGCTGGCGCCAAGAGCCCGTATTGAGCCCTAAAGCATCACGCAGCGGATGCAGCGAGGGGTCAAGGCGGAAGAGGTTGCGAGCGGCAGAACGGAAATAGCGTTTTTCGCCGTCAATCAAACGGCAGTCGAGGTGGGGAGAAGATAGCAGTTGCTCAATCTTCTGAGGCAACTCATCAGGCAGAAGTGCCTGAAGTTCAGAGCGTACGTCAGACTCCGTCTTATTATAGTCGAGACGGATGCGATAATCTAATTCTTCGGGAGTGAGCATATTCATTGTTGATAAAAGGAAGACAGCTCTACTTTGTCTGCCATAGCCCAAGGGGTAACAGACTGGAGCAACTGCGAAGTTTATTCTTCTGCAAAACTACGAAATAATCTTCAAACAAGGGGAAAAAAACGTCAGAAAATCATTGCTGCTCAAACGGAATCACCCTTCGCAAAAATTATCTTTGCGACAGCTAAACGGAGGCAAACTGCGGGGAGATATTTTGCACAAAAACCAAATGGCGACAGACAATCAGATTTCCCGACCATCTGCCGACAAAATGTTTTCGCCAAAAATATTATACGATTACCTGTTTTCATTTGGATACAAAGACTCGGAAAACATCACCACTCCCCAAATTTCAACCAACTGAAAATCTGATTATCCGAATTTCCTCCGCAAAAAATTTCGTCTCAGCAGAGTTTCGGCAAACTGTTTACGCAAACTATTTCCTCCAACCTATTTTCCCAACGAGTGACTTCAAAAACAAAAAACAAAGACTTCCGCACCGAGATGCAGAAGCCTTTGGAAGTTTCAATCGTTGAGGATTGTGTTATTTGATGATGCCGTTGCGTTTAAGCAAAGCATTGATTGATGGCTCGTGACCACGGAAGCGTTTGTAGAGCACCATTGGGTGTTCGGTACCGCCTTTCTCCAATACGTTGGTACGGAAAGAGGTTGCGGTTTTCTTGTCGAAGATACCGTTCTGTTTGAACAAAGAGAAGGCGTCTGCGTCAAGCACCTCAGCCCATTTGTAGCCGTAGTAGCCAGCAGCGTAACCACCTGAGAAAATGTGGGTAAAGGTTGCGCAACGACCTGTGCCAGGCACATCTGGCAGGAGGGCAACGCTACGTGTTGACTCGCGTTCCATCTCGATAGCATCGCCAAGGAATGGAGTTTCGATGGTGTGGAATGCCATATCCTGAAGACCGAATGAGAGTTGACGGAGACAAGCGTAAGCGCAGTTGAAGTTAGAGGCTTCAACGAGACGGTTTACCAACTCAGCTGGGATGGAATCGCCTGTTTCATAGTGGCGAGCCCAACCATCAAGGAACTCTTTCTCTGTTGCCCAGTTCTCCATGATTTGTGAAGGCAACTCAACGAAGTCGCGATAGACGTTAGTGCCAGAGAGTGAAGCATAAGTACCGTCGGCCATCATACCGTGGAGGGCGTGACCAAACTCGTGGAGGAAGGTCTCGACCTCGTCGAATGTCAACAAAGCTGGTTTGTTGGCTGTTGGACGTGTGAAGTTCATCACTACGGTGATGTGTGGACGTGAGTCAACGCCAGTAGCTGTCTTGAATTGAGGTTTGTACTCGGTCATCCAAGCACCTGCACGTTTGCCTGCTCTTGGGTGGAAGTCGGTGTAAAGAACAGCAAGGAAACGACCGTTGGCATCGGTAACATCCCATGCTTCAACTTCTTCGTTGTAAACAGGAATCTTGGTGTTTTTGGTGAATTGGAGACCATAGAGTTTGGTAGCCAAACCAAAGACGCCCTCTTTCACTTTCTCAAGTTCGAAGTATGGACGGAGCATCTCGTCGTTGATGCTGAATTTCTCTGTCTTGAGTTTCTCGCTATAGTAGGCAAAGTCCCAAGGTTGAATAGTGAAATAGGCACCGTGAGCGTTAGCGTAGTCTTGAACTGCCTTGAGCTCTTGTTGAGCTGTTGGCATGTAAGCGTCGCGGAGTTGGTTCAAGAGGTTGTAGACGTTCTTTGGGTTCTCAGCCATGACGTGGCGGAGGTGATACTCAGCATAACTCTTATAACCAAAGAGTTGTGCGATTTGCATACGGAGGTTTACAATCTCGTTGATAACCTTGGTGTTGTCGTATTTGCTGCCAGAGAGACACTGCGTGTTGTAGGCCCACCAGAGCTGGTGACGGAGGTCGCGATTGTCGGCATAGGTCATCACTGGAACGTAGCAAGTGGCACGGAGGTTGAGGAGATAACCCTCTTTACCAGCTTTTTCAGCCATCTCGCGAGTCATCTCAACGAAGTCCTCAGGAAGACCAGCCAAGACGGTTGAGTCTTTCACCAAGAGTTCGTACTCGTTAACCTCGTTCAAAGCGTTTTGAGCAAAAGTGGTGGTGGCGAGGCTCAACTTGGTGCTGAGTTCGCGATAGATTTCCTTCTTCTCTGGTGAGAGGTTGGCACCATTCTCAGCAAACATCTCATAGGTGTTTTCCAAGAGTTTAGCCTGCTCAACAGAGAGGTTCAGACGTTCACGCTGCTCATAGACAGCCTTAACGCGTTGGAAGAGTTTATCGTTCAACACGATATCGTTCTCGTGTTGGGTAAGCAGAGGGGTTACGTCTTGACTGATTTTCTGCATCACGTCGTTGGTCTCAGCGCCGTCGAGGGCGAAGAAGACGGTAGCCACGCGGTTGAGCAGTTCGCCAGCGCGCTCCATGGCAACGATGGTGTTCTCAAAGGTTGGGTCAGCCTTAGAGTTGGCAATTTTATCAATCTCAAGGTTATGCTGCTTGATGCCTTCGCGGAAAGCAGGCATGAAGTGCTCGTTCTTCAGTTTGTCGAATGGGAAGGTCTCGTGTGGATTCTTCGACTTGCTGAAGAAAGGATTTTGTGCCATTAATGTTGTTGCCACCATAAGAGTTGACAAGATTAATGTGAGTTTCTTCATAATGATTGATTATTTTCTGTTGTCCATTTCTTGTTGGGTTTTCGAACGGAAACGCTCAGGATTTGGTTTCACGAGTTCTTTCTCGATGTAATCCTGTGGATAACCCTCACGAATCACTTTCGCTGGGATGTTGCCGTTTGAACGGAGGAAACGACCTTTCTCGTCGGTGCCTTTCTCTGCGTCGTCAAGGAACTTAACGAAAAGGTGCTCAGCGAGTTTCTTCCATGCTGCGGTAGCTTTCTCGGCTTGTTTGCATGAGAAGTTGGTAATCATTTGGTCGATAGCGCGCTCGTCTGGGATAGCGATAAGTTCGCGACCACGTTCGTCGATAGCTTTGATTTCGTTGACGAAGTATTCGTCCCATTTCTGCTGTTCTGTTTTTACGAATGGGATGAGGCGTGAGTAGCGAGCGTATACCATGCTGCCCAACCAGTTGTTGATCCAGAAGGCTGAAGTCCAAGAGATGTCAAGGAGTGAGCCGTTGTTCTCCGAGAAGCACTCAGGCACTGATTTCATGCCGCAATACATTGGCACGTAGCAAGTAACGGTAGCATCGTCAACACCGAACCAGAGGATACCACCTACGTGGTTAGGAAGCCAGTCGCGCATCTGAGCTACGAATGAGAAACCGGTTTGTTGGGTTGCGATAGGACGTTCGTGGTAGTACTCTTTGCCGTTTTTAGCTTTGTAGGTCAAAGGAGTGTTGCGGTATGGAGTGCCCCAAGCACCTGAGCCCATGCCGGTGGTCACGTCAAGTGGTGTGCCTTCGTAGTGGTAGCGCATGAAGTTCTTCATGTCGTTGACAGAGATTTTTCTGTTTGGCTTAACCCACAATGGCATACGCTCTTTTACCTCGCCATTGATGTAAGGCAAGTGACGTTTCATGTCGCCATTGATTTTGTTGAAGAATGACCAAACGCGAGCTTCGCAGAAACGGATGCCACCCCAGTCGAGTGGGTTGTAGGTATCGGAGAAGCTGAAGTCTTTGTCGGCACCTTTGTAGTAACCTTTGGCACGAGCAAAAGAGATTACGTCTTCAGCATATACGCAGTTGATGGTGGTGTCGTTAAGACGGTTCATGTGACGACTGCTGATGCTGTATTTGCTGGTTTTCTCGGTTGGGAAGGTGGTGATACGAGCTTGGTTGGCGTGAGCTGATACACAGTCGGATGGGATGAGACGAGCTACCCAAACGGCACCTTTGTTGCCTACGCCTTTACCAATCATCTCCATAATCCAGATTTCGTTAGGGTCGGCAATAGAGAATGATTCGCCAGAGCTGTAGTAACCGTATTCGGCTACGAGGTCGGTCATCACACGGATTGCTTCACGAGCGGTGCGTGAGCGTTGGAGAGCGATGTAGATCAAGCTGCCATAGTCAATGATACCGGTGGTGTCAATCAACTCTTCGCGGCCTGTGAAGGTGGTCTCGCCGATGGCAACCTGATATTCGTTGATGTTGCCAATAACGTTGTAGGTGCGTGGCGCTTCTTTGATTTGACCAAGGTATTTGTTGGTGTCCCACTCATAGACGTCGCGCATAACACCTGACTGGTGAACAGCTGCTGGATAGTGAACCAGCGAACCGAAGAGCCAGTAGGAGTCGGCTGCATAAGAAATCATGGTTGAGCCATCAACAGACGCTTTCTTACCAACAAGGAAATTGGTACAAGCGTTGGCTACCGTGGCACTCATTGCGAGTAATGCCACTAAGATGAGATACTGTACTTTTTTCATTTTTGTACTATATTAAAATTATTATTATTTGCTTATTGTCTAATTGTTTAGAACGGATAACCGACTGCAAAGTTAAAGGCAACGTCGTCACGGAACTTAAGGTTGGTTCGCCATCGTTCCCGTTGAGTAGCATAGCTTGGGTCGTAGAGCTTCACACCCACGTCAACACGAAAGACAAAGAACGAGAAATCAAGTCGCAAGCCGAGACCATAGCTACAAGCCAACTGTTTGTAGAACTCGCTCCACAAGAACTGACCACCGGGTTGCTCTGGATAATCGCGTATGGTCCAGATATTGCCCGCATCCACAAAGACCGCAGCATGAAGTTTCCAAAAGAGTTTCAGACGAGCCTCAAGGTTAAGGACAAATTTGATATCACCCGATTGGTTCTCATAGTCAATCTTAGAATATTGGTTTTTGTAGGAACCAGGACCTAGTCTACTAGTAACACCCCAACCTCTAACACTGTTTGCACCTCCTATAATGAAACGTTCCTCATAAGGAACAATGGTAGCATTGCCGTAAGGAACAACAGCACCAAGACTAGTATGGAACACCAGACTGTTACGATCTGAGAACGGATGGTTATAGACAAAGTCAAATTCTGCCTTTGCATATTGTGAGTAGCGGGTGTTGAAAATCTTATATCCTCCATCTTCAGAAGGTTTCTGATGGAAGAGTTTGCTCATACCATAAAGGAAATTGCCTGCAGTTCTTACTGAACCACGAATAACGTAATAGTCGCTGACACGCGATTCACTGCGTTTGTTGGAATAGGAAATACCGAATCCCATACGCATAATAAGGTGGTCTTCGTAACTAAATCTAATAGTGGACGATGGTCCAAGGTATCTATCTTTGAATGCCTCGTCTAGCCAAGGCAAGTAGACATAGCTTATATCCAACAAGTCGAAGGTATAGTTAGTTCGACGATAACGCCAAGCATAACTCATAGAAGCGTTGGCAATATTACGGGTGTACTGAGGTCTGCGCTGATAATCGTAACTGATGGAGAAATCTGTAGTACCACCTGAATGGCGACGGAAATCACGTGAGGCAGGCAACCAGACGGATGGAATACTCAAACTTTAACAGAGGATATAGAATTTTCATTAATTAATATGTGTAAAGGAAAAAAATTAGGATGGGCAACAGATGCAATAGTTTATGATGAGAAACCTTTAACCTTAAAACAATCTTGGAATCAAAGAATTCGCTGGATGCAAGGATATACTGATTGTACATCTAGA
>CALEJM010000120.1 GCA_937898265.1 uncultured Porphyromonadaceae bacterium | reverse complement strand
AGCCGTTTCCACGGGGAGACCCGCTGCCATGTGTTGTCTGAATTCGTCTGTTCCCGAAAACGAGGGGCAGTTCCATACAATGTACGGCTCCGAAGGGTGAATCGCCTTGTCGCCCAAAAAACTTTTCACTCTTCACTTTTCAATCGCGCAGCGCTTGGGCTTGGGGTGTGAAGACGCCTTACGATTTTGTAGGGAGGAGGGCCTTGACCACTATGGCTATCTCACGAGAACCTTGCTGTAGAGGAAACGACCGGAGGCGGTGACGAGACGGAGGAGGTAGAGACCGTTCGTTGTCGGCATGGTGAGGCGGAACGGAGAATCAGCGGCTGAGATGCGCTGGAGCAGACGGGAGTCAGAGGCGTAGACCTCTACGATGAATGGCTCTCCGACCTCTGCATCGATGAGGACGGTCTCGCCACGTTTTACGGGGTTAGGCGTGATGGTGAAGAGATTCTCTTCGGTGTAGTCAAGATTGTCCACGCACTTCACGAAGATGTCGGCAACAACGAGAGAGTCGCAGCCCTCGGCAGTTGTGCCAAGCCAGGTGTATTCACCTGTTCCGGTGATCTGCTGTCCGTGCCAGTCATACGGTATCTCTATATCGTAGATAGTGATGTTGATGAGCGTGTCCTTGCTGACGTTGACGGTGAGGTGAAGCGTTACGATAGAGTCGGCTTGGTTTTGTGCGCGTAGGGTCTGCGTGTAGTCGCCCGAAGTGTTGTAACTGTGGTCGTTCCAGACGTAACTGTCGCAAACCGTGGCAGAGAACTCCGAGGTGACAGGAGCGGGGCGTGTGGAGAACTGCCAGACTTCTGACCAGAGCGAGGTGTCGCCGTTGTTGTTGGTGACGGCAGCACGCCAGTAGTAGTCGGCAGTCAGGAGGTTGTTGGCGGTGATGCTGCGGTAACTGCTTCTGTAGGTGTTGTAGGCTGGGGAGTTGAAGGTCGGCACTGTGTCCCACTCAAAGATATAATGGGTTACGTTGGAGATTGTGTTGCAGGAGAGGGTAGGATTGAGGGAGATATTGTAGGCTCCGTTGGTTGGCGAGGAGAGGGTAGGGGCGCTCATCGTAGTGAACGTTCTCACTACCGACCACGCTGAG
>CALEJM010000119.1 GCA_937898265.1 uncultured Porphyromonadaceae bacterium | reverse complement strand
TCATCCTGAAATCTTACGAAAATTGAACGAAAACATATACTTTTGCAACAGATAGTCAAAACGAAATCTAACACTTAAACATAAAGCAATGTTACTATCATCAGAACAAATAAACGAGTCTAAAAAGCAAGAACTTGTAAAACAGTGTTACAACGTTATAGGTTGCATGCACAGCACCTATAAAGAACTGTCTGCAGGTCTTCCTGAGCCTGTGTTTCAAGAATCTTTACTTATTGCTTTACACGAAGCTGGATTCACCCAAGCCGTTCGCGAATACCACCATTATCCATGCTTCCGCGGTAAACAACTGACCAGTCACATTCAAATAGACATACTCGTACCAAACGATAAAGGTAACATTGTTATTGAGTGCAAGTCAATCTCCAAACTTGGCGACAAGGAAAGACTTCAACTGTTTGGTTATCTGCGTGCCACAGAATTTCCCATAGGGATCCTTGTCAATTTTGGCTCATATCCAAAAGCAGAAATAGAACGATACTATTACGATTGTCAAACAAATACAATTCAAGCTTTTTAAAGGTAGACTTTTTGTCTTCAAATCATAAACAACCACTCAAAAAAGAAACTTAAAACAAGAATCTCGTTTTTGAATGTTCATGTTTTCTGCGTTAGGCAGTTTTATGACGTTTTCCAGCGAAGCGTTTTCTGTTCATAAATCAAGAAAGAAGAAACAAAAACCTTGAAAACCGTAGAAAACCATTTTGAATCCGAAGGTTACACCTCGTGTGCTGGGTGGTCGTCTGCTTATATGCAAGCACTAAAACAATGAGTAATTAGCAATTAGCAATTAGCAATTGGGCGATGGGCGATGGGCGATGGGTGTTTAGGGAAAAGCAAAGCCCCGCTGGTGGGCGGGGCTTGGGGGATATGGGGTTTCGAACCTTTCTTAACCTTTCGAACTTTTCGAACCTTTCTTAACTTTTCAAGTTGTTATCTTGAGAAGAAGTATTTGGTGGTGTTGCCTTCGACGGTGCGTTCCAACTCGAGGTTGTGTTCGTCGCAGCGTGTGATGTGGAAGATCTTGCTTTCGAGGTTGAGGTCGTCGCCGCAGACGAAGAAGAAGCGTTCGGCTTCGTCGCCTTCGCTGAGAACGTACATCACGCCGTTGTCTTTGAATTCGATGTCGTCGTTGAGTGGGAACTCAAGTTGGTCGGCGTCGAGAACAGGCTCGGTGCGGTTGAGGGTCCAGGTGCCGATGAGTTCTTCGGAGTAGTCGGCGTGGCGGTGGAAGGTGTAGGTGATGAAATAGCCTTCGCCTTTGAGTCGGTAGACGAGGCGTTGGTTGGTGAGTGTGTCGATGATGTAGGTGTCGGCGAAGGTGTTGTAGTCGTCGAAGAACACCATGGTGTCTTTGCTGATTTTGTAGTTGGTGTGGTTGATGAGGAATCCGTCTTCGAATACGGCGTGAGCGCCACGGTAGTTGAACGACTCGATGTGTTTGCCGTGATAGGAGGTCTCGGTGAGGTCGGTGGTGTTTTGCATGGTCATGCTGGTGAGGATGCATGACTCAGGCTGCCAGCTGCCGAGGATGGTCTCGGCGTAGTTGGCTGTTGGGTCGACATCGCCAGTGCCTGGTTGCTCGTTGCCTGGTTGGTCGATTGGTTCGTTGTGGTTGCAGGCGGTGAGTGCGAGGGCTGCTACGAGGGCAGCAAAGAGGAGTCTTTTCATATATCTCGTGTGTTATTGTTGGCGTTTGAAGGCGTAGGTGAATTTGAAGCCTTGGTCGGGTTTGTCGACGTAGTAGACGAGTCGGTTGTCGGAGAGCTCTTCCATGGAGTAGACGTCGGTGGCGCCGTCCATGACGGTGGTGAGGGTCTCGGCGTTGATGGTGTAGGTGAAGTCTTTGAAGTTGTCGATGGGGAAGTGTTCGGTGCCGGTGCCGTCGCCGCGGAAGACGATGCTGTAGTTCTTGTCGTAGGTGTCGGCGAAGTCGGTGACGTTGCCGTTGTCGTATTCTTCGAGGATGGCTGCGTCGATGACCCATGTGCCGATGATGTTACGGAACTGAGGGTCGATGGTGATTTCTTCGTTGTTGCCTTGGTTGGGGTCCTCTGGGGTGTTGCCGTTACATGAGGCCAAGAAGAGGGTGGCAACGAGGGCGAGGAGGGGGAGTGTGATTTTTTTCATAAGTGTGTGTTGTTCGTTTTGCGGTTGCAAAGGTACGTGATTTCAACGATAACGGCAACGATAACGGCAACTTTTTTTGATGTTTTCCAGCGAAGCGTTTTCCGTTCAAAAGGCAAAGAAAGAAGAAACAGAAAACAAAGGGAAAACTTTAGAAAACCCTTTAACAGGGAAAACGATAAAC
>CALEJM010000118.1 GCA_937898265.1 uncultured Porphyromonadaceae bacterium | reverse complement strand
GGTCGTAGTCGGTACCAGCAGCGGTAGACTCGCCATAGAATGCGATACGGATGTTCTGACCAACGTATGCATTCAATGAAATGGTTTCACGTTCGGTGGTGTTAGGAATGGCGTTGATATCGCGAGTGGTGCTTGTAGAGTTCCATTCGGCGATGGTATTAGTCTCACTCCAAGTGTTGCCACCGTCGGTGCTGACGATTACGAGGAGACGGTCGTCAGAGGTGTTGGTGGTGTAGGCGTTGCCGTTGTTCCAACCAGTCTTGGCAAGGTCGAAACTGAGAGCTGCTGTGCTGTCGATGGTGATGGTTGGAGAAACGAGCCAGTATTTGTATGTGCTATACAAATTGTACTTCATGTGAGGACCTACGATACCATTGTTGCCGGCATTGGTCTGCCAACCGTTGGTAGAAGCGGTGAGGGTACTTCCGATTTCACCGCTGAGACGCTCCCAGCAAGATGGCATGGTGGCTGTGCCGTTGACGGCGAAGCCTTCAGCAAATGGAAGGGTGTAGAGACCACAAGGAGTAGCAATAGACTTGCTGGTCCAGCCAGACTGCTCAGAAGAAGAGCAACGTGTACGAACGAATACATAGTAGGTGGTCACGTTCTGGAGACCGCTTACGGTAACGCTGGTGTTGGTAACGGTTTGAGCATAAACTTCTGCTGATGGGTCAGCATCGTTAGGATCGGTAGTTACAACAACATCCCACTGAGTATCGGTAGCCTTAGCAGGAACGATGTTGACAGTGACAGCGCCCACCGAAGCGGTGAGGTTGAAGTCCGCTTCAACGCAAGATGGGATTGGGAGAATCTCGACTTCGTCGATATAAGCAGAAGAGCCAACAGTGAAGAAGGCTACGCTGCGACCTGTACCTGTGTATTGGTCGAGGTCGACATGGTAGTCGGCCCAGGTGTTTGAACTTGGACTGATGGTGTCGATTCCAACGAAGGTGGTTGGATCTTCAGGATCAGTCATCACGCCGACAGCAACACGGTAAGAACTGTAGGTGAGATTTCCTTTGAACTTCACGCGGAGGTTGTTGATGGCTGTGCCTGTGATGTTAGGTGTTGCCATGTACTGGAAGCGTGAGGTTGAGTAGCTGTAGAGGTAAGCACACTTGCTGCTTGTAGCGGTGGTGTAGGAGGTGCTGACGTATGGGAGAGATGATGTTGAAGCATCTTTGCCACGGATCCAGCAACCCATATCACCTGCGGTGCCTGAGGTATACGACTCGAAGTCCTCGAAGTAGTGGTTCTGAGCATCGACGAAGATATCAGCGCAGAGGGTCTTGAATGAGCCTGTTGTGATAGCGGTGGTATCGCCAGAGGTGCAGAGACCACGGAGTTCGACGGTGTAGTTGGTGTTTGGTGTGAGACCTGTTGCGGTGTAAGGCAATGCTGTTACGGTGTTCACAACCTCTGTGGTGCCTTCAAGCACTTTGAGGATAACTGTTGGGCAGTCGGTTGAAGCGTTGATAACAGCAGAAGTAGAACCTGCAGCAGCAGATACGTTCTCGGCGTAGCAAGTCTTTTCGCGAACCACGATATTATCGAAGGCGATTGAAGGATTGGTGCCAACAGAGCCGTCGTTGCGCCATGCCATCACAAGGTAGTAGTCGCCGGCAGCGAGGTCGGCAGAACCGGTGAGGGTTGTCCAAGTGAGTTGGTCTTCGAGTTCGGTGCCATTGTCAGCATCCACCCAACCAGCATTGTGGGTAGTGGTCTGGAGAGCATAGAGATCGAAGTTGGCGAGGTTGACGGTTTGAGGCACGATGTATACGCGGCCGTAGTCGTAGCCAGTTTCACCATTAACCTTGTAGTCGAAACTTACGAGGAGGTTCTTCGCACTGCGGAGTGAGAATGGGTGAATAGCGTAGATGGCAGTCTCGTCGCCATTGTTATAGCCGTTGGTGGTACCACCGTCGTTAGAAACGTAGAGACCATAAGAGCCACCGTTGCTGGCTGCAGTGCCAATGTAGAAGTTGTTGGCGATGCCGTCGTTGTCGGTAGAAGCAATGAACTGCCAGTTTGCGTTCTCAGTAGCATCTTCGAAGTCGAAGGTGAATGGCACGGTGAATGCGCCAGCAAGTGTGGTTGCAGAAACGGTGCTCCAAGCAGAGGTGTCGCCAGCAGCGCAGATGGTGCGGATGTAGAAGTTGTAGGTGGTGTTGTCGGTAAGACCAGATATAGTATAAGTGGTGGTTCCGGCAGTGAGGTCTACAGGGGTGTTCTGCATTGCGTCGTTGCCTGCTGCGGCATAGACAATCTGATAAGGAGCGTCGGTGTGACCAGCAGCGAGATCCCAAGAGAGTTCAACAGACTCGTCGGTAATGTTGTTGGCTGCAAAGTTGGTTGGAGCAGCACATGGGAGGTTCTCGATGATGTTGATCTCGTCGATGAAGACGTTGTTGTTGGTTGCACGGAAGGCGATGCGACCACCCTGTGCGCCAGCGTAGTTCGAGAAGTTCACTGTCTGAGCCGACATGGCGGTTGCGCCAGTGTTGGCGTAAGGAACGGTGATGGTGTCAACAGGAACGAAGCTTGCGGTAGAGGTTGGGTCGGTAATGACACCTACATAGAGATAGTAGGTACCGGTGCTTGAGCTCTTGGCAAGACGGAACGACATCTCTACGTTGCTCATGTCTTGGATATCCATCTGAGGCATGATGCAGGTTACGGCGTTACCCACCTGGAGGCTATAGCCAGTGGAGTTCCAGCGACGTGTGGTGCTGGTGCGTGGGTAGGTGGTGCTGCCGATGCGGTCCCAGCATTGTGGGAACTGTGAGGCTGCATAAGAGTTGAAGTTCTCGCTGTATGGGAGAGTGTAGATGCCGCAAGCGGTTTGGAAGGATACAGACTGGTCGTAGTAGTCGGAGTAGACACCGTTGCCACAAGCTACTGCTGAGTAGACGTAGTAGGTGGTGAGAGGTTGCAAGCCGCCGAGTGTGATTGGGAGGTTGGCAACGTTGACGGTGGTGTCGACTACGGTGTTGGTCAAGGTGGCAGGTGTGGTGGTGTTTTGAGCAGAGATCATGATACGAACCATGTTGTCGAGGTTGGTATTGGTCTCTACCATCACGTCTACAGACTCGCCAGTTACGTTAGAGGTAACAACGCTCTTAGGAATGAGACAGCCGTGAACGAGGTCGAGGTTGATGCTGTCGATGTTGACAGCAACAGCTGCGTTGTCGAGGCCGCCGTCAGCGATGAAGGCGATGTTGCCAGTAGCGGTTACGCCAGAGAAGTCAACGATTTTGCGACGCCATGAGGTGGTGAGGGTGATGGTGTCAACAGCCACGAAGCTTGAAGCATCGGTTGGGTTGCTCATCACGCCCACGAGGAGGCGACGGTTGTTGGCCTCAGCACGGGCTGAGAAGGTCATCATCAACTGACTCACTGGAGTGGTGAAGCTTGGCAATGCTGCAATAGCTTTCGACTGAGCAGATGAGCTTGAGTATGCACCATTCATGTAGAGTGACTTGCCATCGCTGTCGGCAGCGCGGAGGTCGCTGATGTATGGGAGGTCAACGGTTACTGAACCGGTTACGTCGTTGCTTACAGACCAGCAGAGTGGTTGAACGTCGGCACCTGCCACTGGACTTGCGAAGGTCTCGGTGTAAGGAATTGACATGGCGTTACAGAGTGTAGCGAAACGGTATGGAGCACTCCAGAAGGAAGGCTTGCCGTCGGCACTCTGACAGTCGGCTTTCAAGTATACGTAGTAAACGGTTGATGGGTCGAGTGAGCCAGAGAGGTCGAGAGAGTTGCTGGTGTAAGCAGTCTCGTAGAGATAGACGTCGGCATCGTTCTCGGTAGCGGTCTCTGGGTCAACAGCAGCAGTAGAGATGATGATGTCGTAGGTGAGACCATTGCCGGCAGACCAACTGAGGTTGGCACCATTGGTGGTGAGGTTGGTTACGCCGATGTTGGAAGGAGTCTGACACATGCGGAACTCTGATACCTCAACGTCGTCCATGTGGCTGTAACCACCGTTGGCGTCGTAGTTGCGGAAGCCAATGTAGAAAGGCACAGTGAGGTTGGTCAAACCACCGAAGTTTACCTCGAAGTATTGGTAGGTGTCGGCAGCGGTGCAGAAGACGGTGTCAACAGGCACGAAGGTGGTGAAGTCCTCTTGGTTGGTGAGGTAACCAACAACGATCTTACCTGGTGAGCCGTAGTCGCCAGCCTCTTGAGTCAACCAGAAGCTTACCTTGGTTTGGTTCAACGGACGTGAGATTGCGCCAGTAGCAGCGTATGACTCAGAACCATAGAAACGCAAAGCACAGGTGCTGTTGTGTGAGTTGGCTGCGTCGTTGTAGGTTGCTTTTGGTTTCGCATAGCTTGAAGCAGCGTATGAATACCAGCAGCCTGGCAAGGTGACGTAGTAAGAGCATGACTGGAAGTCTTCAACAAGGCTTTGAACTGCAGAACATGGTGTGGTGTAGTTCAACGATGTCCATTGTGTTGATGAACCAGAGCATGTGGTTTGTACATATATATAATATTGTACGTTTGAACCGAGTTGAACGGTAGCAGTGTTGGTGCTAACGGTGGTGTCGACAACAGCGTTGGTAGCTGTAGATGGGTCGGTGAGTGACGCGGTGCTGATTACGATGTGGTAGGTAGCACCTGGGTCGGAAGCAGCCCATGTGAGTGTGGTGTTGCCGAAGAGGTCGGTGGTAGCGGCGAGGTTGCCGGCGTCGATACAGCCAGATGAGCGGATAACAGATACGTTATCAACCACACCTGCGGTAGCAGAACCGCCGTTGGCGTCGTTGTACCAGTAGAAGACGAGCAACATGGTGTCGGCCTCGTAGAAGGTGACGTTGGTTGTGGTGGTCTTCCAGTCGCCAGTGGTGGTGGTTGTGCCGTTGTCAACAGCAATCCAGCCTGCTGGGAAACCGAATGCACTTACGGTAGATACGGTGGTGAAGTCGACGGTCTTTGGAGCCAAAGCAGCACGAACGTAGCCTGCGTTGCCAGAAGCAGCGCCTTTCCAGTCGTAGCTAATGGTGTGTTCGCCAGCAGTGAATGCGAGTGATACGAAGCCATAAGCACGTGAGAGACTGGTGTTGGCATAGCCGTTGGTGGTGCCGTCGTTGGTGATGTAGAAGGCTTGTGAGCCGCCGTTGTTGACGTCGCTGCCCACAATCCAGTGGTTGTTACCAGCGTTGTTGGCGTGTTTCCAATAGTTGGTCACTGTCTCGTTGGCCTCGAAACCGCAGGTGAATGGCAGTGGGTTTGGAAGGAGGAGTGTGGTGAACTCAGCCTTGGTCCATGCGCTGCCGCAGTGTGAACGAACATAGACGTCGTAGTCGGTGCTGTGAACAAGACCGGTGACGTTGTATTCGGTGGTGTTGACGGTTTGGAAGGTTGCTGTTGCCACGTCGGCGCCATGAAGCACTACGGCAACATCCCATGAGTTGGTGATGTCGGTCTCAGCGTCCCAGGTGATGTGGGCTGAGGTGGTGCTGATGTTGCTGGCTGCTACGTTGGTAACAGGAGGACAGAGGTTGCGTTGGTCGATGCTGACGTTGTCAATCCATACATAGCCTGTTGGGATGAATACGATGTAAGTGCCCATGCCTTGATAGCTGGTGAGGTTCACTTTGTAGTCGGCCCATGAGCCATAGTCAGGATAGTAAACGGTGTCGACATAGGTCACGGTGTTGGCGTCGGCAGCGGTAGCCACACCAACAATCATATAACCACCTACGGCTGAGGTGAACGATGGGGTGAGCGAGAAGTTGACGCTGAAGTCGCTGACGGTCTTACCTGGCACGTTGAACGATGGCGTGCAGACAGCACCTGCGAAGTAGAGCGAGTGTTCGTCGCCGTCGCGTGATGGGGTGTCGGCATAAGCGTTGTAGGTGGTGAGGTTGTTCCAGCAGTTAGGGAAGTTGCGGTTGATGGCGCTTGTTGAGCGGAACGACTCGTTGTATGGGAGTGTGTTGATGTCGCCGCAAGCTGTTGGGATGGTCTCGATGGTCCATGCGCTGACGTCGCCGTCGCCGCAGTTAGAACGTACCATGACGGTGTAGTTCTGAGTTGGCTGCAAGCCGTTGACTTGAACTGGCAAACCATAGACGGTGGTATCTTTCACCATGATGGTGTCGAGGAGGATACGTACGTCCCAAGCGGTCTCGCCGAGGATAGATGGTGTCCAAGAGAGACGGAATGAGGTGAGCTGGGTGTAGCCAGTCAGGGCGTGGAGGTTGGTTGGGGTAGCACAGGTCTGACGAACGATGTTGACGTTGTCGACAGCAGCTGGGAGGCTACCGCCTGAGTTGTCGTTCTTCCAGAAGAATACGAGGTTGTAGTCGGTAGCTTCTGTGAAGGTGTAGGTCTTGGCTACGTGTTGCCAGGTGGTCTTGGCGTTGAGGATACCGCCTGGGATATCAATCCAACGGTTAGGGGTGGTGTTAGTGCTGCCGGTCATGCCTTGGGCGTTGGCAGTAGCGTTGCCACCGGTGAAGGTCACGTCGGTTGGCACGAGGAAGGCACGGAGGTTGTCCCAGTTGCCGTCGCCATTACACAACCAGTCGAAGGAGATGTCGTAGATGCCGACGTCGAAGTGTACGGCACGAACAGCCCATGAGTAAGACGTCTGGGTAGTGGTGTAGGTGTGGTTAGCACCGTTGTTGTTTGAGATATAGAGTGCACCGAGGTTGGCGCCGTTGTCGGCGTCGGTAGCGGTGCCGATATACCAGCCGTTGGTACCGTTGAACATCTGCCATTGGCTATTCTGTGCAGGGTTGTCGAAGCTGCAGAGATAGGTTGGGATGACAGGGTCTTGGGTGGTGGTGAAGGTCATGCCTGGGATGCCTGCTTTCTTGGCCACGAAGGCGTCGTCTGCACCAAAGGTAGGAGCGATGTGAACGATACCGGTACCGTCTTCGGTGGTAACGTAGTCGCCGAGGATCACGCGGAAACCGCCGTCGCCTGGATAAGCCCATGGAATGAGCTGTTCGTATTCGATACCTTCGAGTTCAGTGCCCATCAGTGTGCCTACTACTTCAAACTCAGCCACTTTCTTCTCGCCGAAATAGGCAGAGAGCAGAGGAGTAGCGATGATGTAGGTGGCTGGTTGGTCTGAGTATGGGTTCTTTGATTTTACGATGCTGTATTCAATCTTAGGACCTACGCAGAGTGCGGTGTTTGAAGGCAAGGTCCAAGGGGTGGTGGTCCAAGCGAGGAAGTAAGCATTCTCGCCGAAACGGTCGCCTTTGATCTTGAACTGAACGGTCACGGTGGTGTCCTTCACGTCGCGGTAGCAGCCTGGTTGGTTCAACTCGTGTGAGCTGAGGCCAGTGCCTGCGGCTGGTGAGTATGGCTGGATGGTGTAACCCTTGTAGAGCAAGCCTTTGTTGTAGAGTTGCTTCAAGAGCCACCAGAGTGTCTCGATATATTTGTTGTCGTAGGTGATGTAAGGGTTGTCGAGGTCTACCCAATAGCCCATCTTCTGGGTCAGTGAGGTCCACTCTTTGGTGTACTTCATCACCTCCTTGCGGCAGGCATTGTTGTAGTCGTCAACAGAGATTTTCTTGCCGATATCTTCTTTGGTGATGCCGAGCATTTTCTCTACACCGAGTTCTACTGGCAGGCCGTGTGTGTCCCAGCCGGCTTTACGTTTCACTTGGAAACCCTGCATGGTTTTGTAGCGGCAGAACGTGTCTTTGATGGTACGAGCCAACACGTGGTGAATGCCAGGCATGCCGTTGGCAGAAGGTGGTCCTTCGTAGAATACGAATGTAGGATTACCTTCGCGGGTTTCGATACTTTGCTCAAACAGATGGTTTTGCTCCCACTTCTCCTGTCTTTCCTTGTTGATTGCGGAGAGGTCGAGACCTTTATATTCAGTAAATTTTTTCATCAGAAAAAGTTTGTTTGTTTCCTTATATTTATAGAGGTGCAAAAGTACGATTTTTTCTTGGATAATACAATACTATATAAAGGGATTGTTGAGGCATTGACGGAAATGATAAATCCGCCTCAATAGTTGAAACCAGATGCTGTTTCCTTGAACTATAATAAACAAAACAGCCCCGCTGTGTGAGCGAGGCTGAGGGTGTTAAATAATATATTATTTATCTTTTGCGTATTGCAATGCGATGCGTGGAGTGGTGAATTTCAAATCGTCCCAATATGTCTCATAAGGCTCTACTAAACCGGGAATCCATAAGTTGTAAAGGTCGTTGTGGTAAAAGGATTCGTAAAGGTAGATTGAACCGTCTCGGAGCATCTCGACCAAGTCGTATCTATACTGACAGGTTACAGGGTCTTTTGAAAAATCCCACTCTACAGCCATTAGTTTGTTGTCAATATAGCCAAATGAATTTGGAGCATTGCTTGTTTCCACAATAGAATATGCTTTGTCTCCTACAACTCGAAGCGCTCTGACGAATCCAGAATGATAGTAGAAACGAACATCTGGACGATCGTCTAGATAGTACGGGTTTTGGTGTGGAGGGAACTCTTCGTAGATTGCATAGATTTCTCCATTTTTCCATATGGCAGGCTTCGTTCCGATTCTGCCACCGATATAAATGTCATTGCCAACAAGGTCTATAACGCCAGCATAAGATTCTGTGGCGTCTTTAGATATGGGTAGGTCAAATTCTTCAAGATTATTTCCTTCAAGGGTCCAAAAACGGGCTAAGTTATCAGTCTGTCCGCAAATGAGAAATTTGTTGCCTATTTTGCAAAAATCAGTTGCTTCTCCGATTGCCATAGAGAGTATGTATGGCTGCCTTAGGTCCTTTGATTCACAGAAGTAGGGTGTTTGCCCTTTTTTCCCGGCAAAATAAAAATTGTTTTCATATTTTTTTATTGCATTGAAGATTGCAATTGGACCGCCAATTTCAGAATGTGCTTGAGTTGCGATTTCAAATGGAACTCCTCCATCTTTTGACACTTTATAAATATGATTATACATTGCGTTTCCCAACCTGTCTGTTTCTCCTGTTGGTTGAGTTTCATCAAAAAATACGTAAATGCCATCATCTGCGGAAATCAGTTTCGGAGAGATGCTGCTTTTGGGCTCTGTATCAAAATATTTCATCACCCCATTGATTTTTAAATACACCCTTCCAGAATAACCAAAAGAGTTTCTTACAGGATCTATCTCTAAACCAGCTACATCTGGCAAATAGAAACCTACCTCATAGGTGTTTGAATTTTCAATATAATAGTCAGAAGCGTATGAATAAAAAGCCCAATCGTTTCCAGTACTATCTTTCCATGAGTCGCTTTGAGTTTGAATACATGAGAGTTTGCTATTGTTTAGCAAGTATATTCCATTTAATGCGGTGTAATACTGAACATCAGACACCTGCAAGTCTGGTTTGCAACTGCAGAATAATGCTGCAACAAATAGCATTGTCGATAGTACAGAAAGTGTG
>CALEJM010000117.1 GCA_937898265.1 uncultured Porphyromonadaceae bacterium | reverse complement strand
TTGCTACCTTGTCAATCGTAGCAATGTTTACATTCGGATTGACAACCAACCTCGTGGCTCAAGAGCCAGCAGCAGAAGCTCCAGCTCAAGAAGAAGTAGCTGAGGCTGCAGAAGCAAACGAAGTGGCTGAAGCTGTTGAGGCAGAAGCTATGGATGTTGTTGAGGAAGCTCCAGTAGAAGAGAATTCAGGTATCCACAAAGCCTTGAAGACAAAATTCATCGAAGGTGGTGCTGGTTTCATGTCATTGGTTGCATTCTGCTTGATCTTCGGTCTCGCACTCTGCATCGAACGTATCATGTACTTGAGCCTTTCTTCTGTTGACACCAACGTTCTCTTGAAGAAAGTTGACGAAGCTTTCACTAAAGGCGGCGCTGCTGAAGCAATGAAAGTCTGCAAAGAGACACGTGGTCCTGTGGCTTCTATTTTCTATCAAGGTCTCTCACGTTACGACCAAGGTATCGACGTTGTTGAGAAATCTGTTGCTTCTTACGGCTCAGTTCAAATGGGTCTCCTCGAGAAGAACCTCTCATGGATCTCTTTGTTCATCGCTTTGGCTCCTATGTTGGGTTTCATGGGTACCGTTATCGGTATGATTCAAGCATTCGATATGATTCAACAAGCAGGTGATATCTCAGCTACTATCGTTGCTGGTGGTATTAAAGTGGCTTTGTTGACAACCGTTACCGGTTTGATCGTTGCTATCATCCTTCAAATTTTCTTCAACTATATCCTTTCACGCATTGAGGCTCTCGTGAACGACATGGAAGACGCTTCAATCTCATTGATGGACATTATCGTTAAACACAATAAATAAGAAATTTCAACATGGTTAACAAACTTCCAAAGATTTGTCTCTGGGTATTGTTTGGCATCTCTGTGATTTTCGCATTGATGTTCGGCCTGGGCGGATCTGAAACGGTGGTACTCCATGGTGATGAGTTCAGCGAGCCTAACTACACTAATATGTTGCTCTACTGGACCTATTTCTTGGCAGTTCTTGCGATTGCTATCACATTGGTAGTATCAGTGTTATCATACTTCAAGCTCTTTACAACCAAACCAAAAAGAGCTATCACTATCTTGGCTATCTTGGTGGTATTCGCTTTGATCTTCGTGGTTAGCTGGTTCTTGGCTAGCCCAGAGAAAATCAATATCATCGGTTACGAAGGATCTGATAATGTAGGCTTCTGGGCTCGCTATAGCGAAATGTGCCTCTACGTTTGCTACGTCTTGGCTATCGGCGCCGTTCTCTGCGTTCTCGGTTCTTCCGTCTACAAAGCAATCAAGAAGTAATCCTTAAGGAGAATATACTATGGGAAAAAGGAAAGTACAAGAAATCAACGCCAGCTCAATGGCAGATATCTCCTTCCTTCTCCTGATATTCTTTCTGGTGACGACGACTATGGCTGTCGACAAAGGCTTGTCACGTCAGTTGCCACCACCACTTCCACCAGACATGGAGAAACCTGAGGTGGAATTCAAGGAGCGCAACGTCCTCGTTATCCTTGTCAACAGCAACGACGAGTTGCTGGTTCAAGGCGAACCGATGGATATCAGAAACCTTAAGGAGAAAGCAAAGGAATTTATCCTCAATGCTTCTAACTCTGAGCACTTGCCAGAAGTTGTTGCAACACAGGTGGATTTTGGCGAAGGCGAAGAAACCGTCATGACTACCAAAAACCACATCATCTCATTGCAGAACGACCGTGGCACTCACTATCAGAAGTATATCGAGGTACAAAACGAACTTGCAGCTGCATACAACGAGATTCGTGAAGACTATGCTCGCGCTAAATTCAATATGTCTTATGAAGAACTCTCAGAAGACCAACAGAAAGGCGTACAGAAAGTTTATCCACAAAAAATCTCAGAGGCAGAACCTAAAAACTATGGAGGAAACAAATAATGGCAACTATTAGAAAGAAAGGACGTAAGGAAGTTCCTGCTATCAGCACCTCTTCACTTCCTGATATTATCTTCATGCTGTTGTTCTTCTTCATGGCTACAACTTCTATGAAAGAGGTTGAGATGATGGTTAAAATCACTGCCCCAGAAGCTACAGAACTGCAATCGTTGGAGAAAAAATCTCGCGTGAGATATGTCTATGTAGGTGTACCTCGCGACCAATACACCAAAGTCTTCGGTAAAGAGACACGCATCCAATTGGAAGATGCCTTCGCTGATGTAAGTCAATTAGAGGAATTCGTGGTCAACGAACGCGAATCTATGAGCGAAGAAGATCAACCATACATGACCATCTCTATCAAAGCCGACAAAGAGACTAAGATGGGTATCATCACAGACATCAAGCAGGCATTGCGCCGCGCTTATGCTCTGAAAATCAATTATGCTGCATCACAGCGCACTTCTTACTAAGACACTGTAGAAAAGCATAAAAATAACAGGAGATTGCCGCAGAAATGTGGCAATCTCTTTTTTACAAACATATTTCAAATTCAGAAAACACCATTAAAAGCCAGCCTCCAAGAATCTATACTTCTGCTCCACCAAACCGCAGCTATGAACAAAGAAATACGAAAACAAGAATCCCAAAACGAATCGTCTAATCATATAATAATTGCGAAGACCGCCAAACGGAATCGGACAGTTTCGAAATCTTGCTGTAAACAACCAAATGGATGCGAGCCAACAGAAAATATGACGAGGCAAAACAAATCACCAATTCAAGAAATTAACGTCGTTTTTGCACACAACGAAATGGCATTTTGAGGTTTGACAGAATGATTTTTCAACTCGATTTTACAACAAAGATTTCGTTCAGCAGATTCCTATAATTTAAGACGAATCCGAGTCGCATAATTCAATAAAAAAGAGTATCTTTGCAGAGAAGAAAAATAACGAACTTATGAATCAAAACAAAAAGAAAGTACTTGTAATTGGTGGTGGCGGTCGCGAACATGCCATCGTGGCAACTCTTGCCAAATCACCTCAAGTTGAAAAAATATACGCTGCTCCTGGCAATGCCGGCATTGCACAACAAGCAGAATGTGTGAGCATTAAAGACACTGAAATTGACAAACTCTTGGCATTTGCCAAAGACAATGGCATCGACCTGACAGTCGTTGGTCCAGAAGCCTCTTTGGCACTTGGCATCGTCAACCGCTTTGAAGCTGAGGGGCTGAAAATTTTCGGTCCGACGAAAGAGGCTGCCGAGATTGAATGCAGCAAGAAATTTGCCAAAGATTTGATGCAGAAATACCACATCCCAACTGCCGAATATGCAGTTTACGACAACTATCAGGATGCCAAAGACTATCTTGAGAAACACGGTGCTCCAATCGTATTGAAATACGATGGCTTGGCCGCTGGCAAAGGTGTTGTTGTGGCAGAAGACATGACGCAGGCTCAAGAAGCGTTGGATATGATGCTCAAAGACGAGAAGTTTGGTCACGGCAAAGTCGTTTTTGAAGAAAAACTCGTAGGTCCAGAGTTCTCATTCATGTGTTTCGTCTCAGGCACAGAGGTTTACCCATTGGCAATTGCCCAAGACCACAAACGTGCTTTTGATGGCGACAAAGGTCCAAACACCGGTGGCATGGGCGCCTATTCCCCAGTGCCATTCATCACAAAAGAAGATGAGGCTTACGCCCTCGAACATATTATGAAACCAACTGCTAAAGCTTTGGCAGAAGAAGGCCGTCCTTTCAAAGGTGTATTGTATGGCGGTTTGATGAAGACACCTAACGGCATCAAAGTCATTGAGTTCAACGCTCGCTTTGGTGATCCCGAGACTGAAGTGGTGCTTCCACGCTGCGAAAGCGACATCTACGATGCCTTCATGGGTGTTGTGGAGGGCAAACCGGTCAATCTCGCATGGACTAAACAGGCTGCCGTCGGCGTAGTCTTGGCAACAGAAGGTTATCCGGGCAGCTACGAGAAAGGCTTCCCAATCAAGAACCTCGATAGAGTAGAGGCCACACTGTTCCATATGGGCACGTCTGAGAAAAACGGTGAGTACTTCACCAATGGCGGCCGCGTTCTTTTTGTAACAGCATTGGCCGACACATTGAAAGAAGCACGCGAGAATGCCATGCAGGAGATAGGTAAGATAGACTGTTCGCAGCTATTTCACCGCTCCGACATCGGCTGGCAAGCAATCAAGGATTAACGCAACATCAACGGGGAAATATTGTCTGTAAGGATAATTTTTCAAGACTTGAATATTTTACCCGATTTTCACTTGATGTTCGCCTAATTTTTCCTATATTTGCAGTGTCTTTTGACTTGAAGAATTCTATTGGTTGCAGCCGATAGAAGATGGTTGTAAGACGTTGTAAACAAACTAAATAGATAATAAAGATTCAAAGATTAAAATAATGAAACACGTTGCAAACATTTTACTTGTAGTAGCTATCGTTGTGTTGGGTTACTTGTGCGTAATGAGTATTCTCACACCAATTCATTTTGATGAACAACGCGAAGCTCGTGAAAAAGTAGTTATCAGCAAACTCATCGATATCAGAAAGGTTGAGGTTGAGTTTAAGAATCAACATGGTCACTATACTACAAGTATCGACTCTTTGGTC
>CALEJM010000116.1 GCA_937898265.1 uncultured Porphyromonadaceae bacterium | reverse complement strand
ATCTCCTTCTGTTGGAAGCGGGTGCCTGCTGCTTTCTTCTTTAGGAGTTTGCTGATTTTTTCAATCTCGCTTTGTGAAAACTTATTTCTTCCCATCTGAGCTGTTTTTTGAGGTGTATATACAAAAAAATAGGCTAACATTTGCTCACGCAGACCTTAGCCAAAAGTATGAAACGAAAGTTTTTATTTTTCTGCGGTGCGGACGGGACTCGAACCCGCGACCTCCGGCGTGACAGGCCGATATTCTAACCAGCTGAACTACCGCACCATTTGCTTGCTTGACGTTTCCGTCTCAAAAGCAGTGCAAAGATAGAGGCTTTTTTTGGATTGTGCAAGTTTTGCAGCAACTTTTTTTCAAGAATTTTTCGCTCTATCTTTACGTATTGAGGATTAGTCTATTATTATGCCGTCCTGCATGTGAATCACGCGGTCGGAGAGGGCTGCAAGGGACTCGTCGTGGGTAACGATGAGTATTGTCTGACCAAAATTTTGGCGGATTTCTTGAAAAAGTTGGTGCAATTCCTGCTTGTTTTGGCTGTCGAGACTGCCGCTTGGCTCGTCTGCCAAGACGATAGAAGGGCGGTTGATGAGTGCCCTTGCCACAGCTACGCGTTGCTTTTCGCCGCCTGACAATTCCGAAGGACGGTGCTTGCAGCGGTCGGAGAGATTGAGATAGTCCAACAACTCCTTGGCATCTTTCTCTGCCTCTTTGAAACCTTTGCCGGCAATCAGTGCTGGCATCATTACGTTCTCCAACGCTGTAAACTCAGGGAGCAGTTGGTGAAACTGGAAGACGAAGCCGATGTGCTGATTGCGGAACTGAGAGAGCTTGCGGTCGTTGAGGGTGCTTACGTCGGTACCGTCAATCACGATGCGACCGCTGTTGGGTTTGTCCAAAGTGCCGATGAGCTGGAGCAGCGTTGTCTTGCCCGCACCGCTCTTACCCATGATGGAGACAATCTCTTTAGGTTGGATGTGGAGGTTGACGCCCTTAAGTACTTGCAGCGTTCCGAAGCTCTTGGTGATGTTTTCTACCTTAATCATAGGGTGTTATAGTGAGCGTTGGCGGATAGCCTCGTAAATCATGACAGCGGCAGAGACAGAGACGTTCAAAGATGCAATCTTGCCAACCATCGGTATGCAGAGTTGCTCTTTGCAGAGTTTCAAACGATTAGGGTCGATGCCGACCTCCTCGGAACCCATCACGATGGCTGTTGGGAGTGTGAAGTCGCACTGAGTGTAGTTTTTAGTGCCTTTTTCGGTGGCTGCCACGAGGTTGACGCCAGAGTTGGTGAGGAACTTCATTGCTTCGCCAAGGTTGTCGACGCGACAGACAGGGAGGTGGTGGAGTGCGCCAGCAGACGATTTGATGGCAGCGCCGTTGATGCTGGCAATGTCGTGGGTCGGGATGACGAGGGCGTCGACACCGGCACACTCGCAAGTGCGGGCAATGGCACCGAAGTTGCGCACGTCGGTGATGCCATCAAGAAGCACGAAGAGTGGTGTTTTGCCAGATTCGAAGGCGGTGATGACCATGTCGTCGAGACGGCGGAAAGTGATAGGCGAGATGAAGGCAATGACGCCTTGGTGGTTCTTGTCGGTGAACTGGTTAAGTTTTTCAACAGGAACCTTTTGGATAGGGGTTGGGTTGCCCTCGAGTTTGGCAAGCAGTTGACGGGTAAGTTCGTTGCTCATGTCACGACGGATGAGCACTTTCTCGATATCCTGACCTGCTTCAATAGCCTCTATGACGGCTCGGATGCCGAAGATCATAGATTTCTCGGGTGGACGGCGTGTCTGACCGCTATAGTCTTTCTTTGTAGGAAACATTATTTCTCAAATTTGGATACATATTTAATAAGTAGCATCACAGCCCAGTCGGGGAGGTGCTTGATGAATGGGATGAAGATGTGGTTGACAGCACCAGGCATAATCATCTTCTTGCGACGGAACATCGCTTTGAGCGCTTTGCTGACGAGTTTCTCTGGTGGCATGCTTACGCCGAGACGAACGGCTACGCGACGCCAATAGGGACTCAAACCATAGAGACCGGTGTCGACAGCGCCCGGACAGATGACGGTGATGCCTACGTTATATGGCTTGAACTCATACCAAAGCGATTTGCTGAGGTTGAGGATATAAGCCTTGGTGGCGTTGTAGGTCTGAATGCCAGGGAATGCCATCCAAGCGCTCATGGAACTCATATTCAAGATGTATCCACTGCCACGTTGACACATGTCCTCGCCGAACAAGCGGCAGAGTTTCGACAATGTGACGATATGGAGTTTGAGCATCAACTCAATGCGAGGCATGTTGGTCTTGGTGTAATCGTTGAAGAAGAAGACACCGGCGTTATTCACCAAGATATCAACCACGATGTTGTTGTCGAGGCAGTATTGGTGGAGTTCCTCGGCGGCATCGTCTTTGGCGAGGTCGCGGTAGAGGGGAATGGTCTTGACGTTGTATGTGGAGGCGAGAGTCTCAGCGGTTTCAACTATCTCTTTCTCCTGATTGCTGACCAGGAGGAGGTCGGTGTGATAGTCGCGTGCGAGTGCGGTGGCGTACTTCAGTCCGATGCCCGATGAGGCGCCTGTTACGAGTGCTAACATACTATATAAATATTATAGTCCCATGGAGAGAACCCACGCAATGCCAACGAAGATGAACACGAGGATGCAGCCAAGGGTGGTG
>CALEJM010000115.1 GCA_937898265.1 uncultured Porphyromonadaceae bacterium | reverse complement strand
TGGTAGAACTCCATCGGAATCTTCACGATTATATTGTAATAGACCGCAGCGATGGGGCGGATTGCAAAGCCTAAGATATAGCATGGTATGCCCAATACAACGGGGAGTGTCTTGCGAAGGAACTCGTTGGTCTTGTCACTGAAGCGTCCCTCTCTCACGAAATAGCGCCACGGAGCCATCAAAAACCACTGTAAGCGATTGAGAATCAGTCCGGGTAAGGGGAGGATACGATAGAACACATCTGCCAGCGAGAGGAGGAAGAAGAAGAGTCGGAAGAGGGCGATGCACACCATGACCATGCTCGCTATCGTAGCACCTGTCTCGCCACGCAAATGGAACAGCCATGTGACTACGGCAGCAACAGCGCAGGCAGCCACGTAGATGAAGGAGAACGAGAGCATGCTGTCCCAACCGAGGAAGATGCTGACAAGCAGCAACGCAACAGCCAGCCAGATGAGCTTTCGGTTGAAGAGCACCGTTTTCTGCCACCAGCTGCGCACCGGTCCGACGGCAGCCTCGGGGGCGATATAGGGTGCGGCATAGCTCAGATAGCGCATAGCCACGTAGCTGGTGTCACCCTTTGGGGAAATGGTCATGCCCCACTCTTTACCGCCATCGTTGACGATACGTTCCACCTTGACTGTGTCGTGGCGATGGAGCATTCCCACTTTGACCGACTGGGCGGTGGGCTGCTGACGGAGGTTGACCTCGGTGGTCGCTTCGTAGAGTGCAGGAAACGCAATGATTTCTGCTTCCTGACCGGCCAATGGTAGCGCAAGACAGAGAAACAGCACGAATAGACTGAGACGGATGGTTTTTAGGATCCTCATCGGCAAGAGGCTTGGGGAGAATACGTTTTTACGACTGCAAATTTACGGAAAATTTTTGAATAAAAGTCAATTAGCCTATGTTTTTTCTCCTCTCCTTGCGCCAACGGCGAGCGGCATAGCGAACAGATTACACTTTTCTTCCACCACGGAAATAATCTTTTGTAAACGAAATACTATAATTAAATAAAAAGACTTACCTTTGCACGTTGAATTGTACACTTGAACAAACAAACTAAATACACAATAAAACAATGAATTACAAAGTAATGACAGCCGCTGAGGCAGCTGCCTTCGTAAACAATGGCGACATTGTAGCATTCAGCGGCTTCACTCCTGCTGGTTGCCCAAAGGAAGTGCCAACAGCTATCGCTGCCCGCGCAGAGGCAGAACACGCTGCTGGTCGTGAGTTCAAAATCGGTATGTACACCGGCGCAAGCACCGGCGACTCATTGGACGGCGCTCTCGCACGTGCCAACGCTATCTTGTTCCGCACTCCTTACCAGTCAAACAAAGACCTCCGCACACGCCTCAACGCTCAAGAGGCACATTACTTCGACATGCACCTCTCACACCTCGCTCAAGAGTTGCGCTACGGTTTCATGCCAAAACCAAAATTCGTGATTGTTGAAGCAGCCGACCTCACCGACGACGGCGAAATCGTTCCTACATCAGGCGTGGGCATCCTCCCAACAGCTTGCCGCTTGGCCGACTACGTTATCGTTGAGCTCAACGCTGCTCACCCAAAAGAGCTCCGCGGCATGCACGACTGCTATGAGCCACAAGACCCTCCTTGCCGCGAGGCCATCCCAGTATACAAACCATCCGACCGCTGCGGCCTTCCTTACGTAAAGGTAGACCCTAAGAAGATTCTCGGCGTGGTCAACACCAACCGTCCTAACGAGGTAGGCAAATTCTCACCAGTTGACGAGGTTACCAAGAAAATCGGTGAAAACGTAGCCAACTTCCTTGCTGACGAAATCAAAGCCGGACGTATCCCTGCTTCTTTCCTCCCAATCCAATCTGGCGTGGGTAATATCGCCAACGCTGTGCTCGGTTCACTCGGCGAGAACCCAGACATCCCACCTTTCGAGATGTACACCGAGGTTATCCAAGATGCAGTAATTGACCTCATGAAGGCAGGCCGCGTAAAGTTCGCTTCTGGCTGTTCGCTCACCGTTTCGCAGCCTAAGCTCGAGGAGGTTTACGGCAACCTCGACTTCTTCAAACAACGTGTTTGTCTCCGTCCGCAGGAGTTGTCGAACAACCCAGAGGTTGCACGTCGTCTCGGCCTCATCACCATCAATACTGCCCTCGAGGCAGACATCTTTGGTAACGTCAACTCAACACACGTGCTGGGTACCAAGATGATGAACGGTATCGGCGGTTCGTGCGACTTCACACGCAACGCATACATCTCGATTTTCACCACTCCTTCGACAGCCAAGGATGGCAAGATTTCGTCGATTGTTCCTATGGTTTCTCACCTCGACCAGTCGGAACACTCTGTCAAAGTTCTCATCACCGAGCATGGTGTTGCCGACCTTCGTGGCAAGAGCCCAATCCAGCGTGCGCATTGCATCATCGATAATTGCGTCGATCCTGAATATCGCGATATGTTGCGTCGTTACCTTGAGAGTGCTCCAAAGGCACACACCCCAATGAATCTCGACACCTGTTTCGAGATGCACAAGGCATTCCGTGATACCGGCGACATGCGTAACGCAAAACTCTAATCCGAACAATTAGTTATAGCATAATAATGACGCACGACCATGAAATGCATGGTCGTGCGTCTCTATAATACCATTAGCCCTGAAAGGGCGAAACATTACAGCACAGGGCGTAAGCCCTGTGTGTCAA
>CALEJM010000114.1 GCA_937898265.1 uncultured Porphyromonadaceae bacterium | reverse complement strand
CCGGCTATAACAACATAGGCGAAAAGGTTGTTGAGCATCGCAAACGCGAATTTGGTAAATCTAAGTTCGGTTTGGAACGTTTTGTCAACGGATACCTTGACCTGTTCTCGCTTTGGTTCTTAAACAAATTCGGCAAACAACCAATGCATTTCTTTGGTTTGTGGGGCACAGTGCTCTTCCTTGTTGGTTTTGTTGCTGTTATCGTTGTAGGTGTAATCAAACTCACAGCGTTACACCGCGGTATTCCAGCACCATTAGTCACCAACACTCCATATTTCTATCTAGCACTGACTGCCATGATTCTTGGCACCCAGATGTTCCTTTCTGGTTTTGTTGGCGAGTTGGTATCTCGCAGTTCTCAAGACAGAAACAAATATCAAATAGCAGAAACTCTATAAAACAATGATACTCCCTATTTATACCTATGGTCAACCAGTGTTGAGAAAAACCGCCCAACCTATTGACCCTGAGACCTACGAAGGCCTTCAAACCCTTCTTGACAACATGTTTGAAACGATGGATCACGCCGACGGTGTCGGTTTAGCGGCGCCACAAATCGGTCTTCCTATTCGCGTGGTTGTCATCGACGCTACCCCATTGAGTGAGGAGTTTGAAGAGTGCAAAGACCGTCGTTTTGCAATGATCAACCCACAGATACTTGAGGTTAGCGAAGAGACAATCAGCTATGAAGAAGGTTGTTTGAGCGTACCTAACCTTCACGAAAAAGTTCAACGTCCTGTTTCAATCAAAATCAGCTACTTAGACCGCGAACTCAATCCACATACCGAAGAAGTTGGCGGTTTTTTGGCGCGCATCATGCAACACGAATACGACCATCTTGAAGGTCACGTCTTTACCGACCGCATCTCTCCCCTTCGCAGAACAATGATTAAAAACAAACTTGAGGCTATGGCCAAGGGTAAAGTTCGTTGTTCTTATCGCATCAAACAATAACACCAATCAAACTTAGAATATCAAATATGTTTACAAACGAACATGGATTATATATCGCCCATAGCAATGGCAAAGCCATTTCTCTTTGTGGCAAAATGAGCAATCGTCATGGTTTAATTGCAGGTGCTACAGGCACAGGTAAAACCGTTACACTGCAAGTGATGGCAGAAACCTTTAGCCAGGCAGGTGTTCCGTGCTTTATGGCCGACATGAAAGGCGACCTCTCAGGCATCAGTCAAACAGGCACCTTGACCTCCTTTATTGAGAAACGCTGCGCAGAATTTGGCATCACCAACCCTCAATTTGGCAGTTGTCCAGTACGTTTCTTCGATGTGTTTGGCGAACAGGGCCATCCAATGCGCACTACGATTTCCAATATGGGACCACAACTTCTCTCACGCCTTATGGGACTCAACGAGACACAAGAAGGTGTGCTCAACATCGTGTTCCGCATTGCTGACGAACGTGGTCTGCTCTTGATAGACATCAAAGACTTGCGCTCAATGTTGGACTACGTGTCTAAAAATGCTAAAGACTACACCTCCACTTACGGCAACATATCTGCACAAAGTGTTGGTGCTATCCAGCGTGCATTGCTTACCATCGAGAACCAAGGCGGCAATTTGTTCTTTGCAGAACCATCATTTGACATTTTCGACCTTCTTCAAGTTGAACAAGGCAAAGGCGTATTGAACGTATTAGCCGCCGACAAACTGATGCTCAACCCAAAACTCTACTCTACCTTCCTCTTGTGGCTTTTGTCAGAACTCTATGTGCAACTGCCTGAAGTTGGAGATATGGAGTTGCCACGACTCGTCTTTTTCTTCGACGAAGCACATATGTTGTTCAACGAGACTTCCAAAGCATTGGTTGACAAAATTGAGCAAGTTGTTCGTTTGATTCGCAGTAAAGGCGTTGGTGTTTATTTTGTTACACAAAACCCAACCGACATACCAGAGAGCATCTTAGGACAGCTTGGCAACCGCGTACAACATGCGCTTCGCGCTTTCACACCAAAAGATCAAAAGGCAGTCCGCTCTGCTGCTGAGACATTCCGTCCAAATCCTGCATTCAAAACCGAAGAAGCACTATCAAAAAGTTATAAAGCAGAAAACAAAGCACTTAAGAAGTCCCATAAAACTGAAATGCTGGCTCTGCAAAAAGACTTTGCTGCTAAAGAAGCAGCTCTTAAGGATGAAATTTGTAAGCTTA
>CALEJM010000113.1 GCA_937898265.1 uncultured Porphyromonadaceae bacterium | reverse complement strand
AACAACACCTATATGTGCTTTATATCCTAAACATTTACACGATGCAGAAAAAGCGTTTACTAAAGAAATATCAGCTACTGCTGGATATTCTACAGGAATGTAATGAATTGTTGTTCCTTCATCACGTACTGCTGCGTTATTAATAACACCATCTAGTGATTCGTCAAATGATTCATCACATACTCTACCAGCTGTACCAACTCTAATAATGTTTTTTACATCATAGAAGTTGAAGAGTTCGTAGGTGTAGATGCCGATGGATGGGATGCCCATGCCATGACCTTGAATGGAGACGCGTTTGCCGTTGTAGTAGCCGGTATAACCGAGCATACCACGAACTTGGTTGTAGAGTTTGGCGTCGGTGAGATATTTCTCTGCCATGAATTTGGCGCGCAGTGGATCGCCTGCCATGATGACGGTCTCAGCAATTTCGCCGTATTGAGCCTCAATGTGAGGTGTTGGGGTGTTGTTTTTGCTCATAACGAATTATCTTTTTGAAGACTGAAACTGACGATTATTTTTGATTCATGCGAATGCGTGCCTCAAGTTCGTTGGTTCTGATCCAGTCTTTATATTTATTGTTTCTATTGATTTGTTCTGTGGTAAGTGCAGCGTCGGAGTTGCCGCTCCAACGACGGCAGAAATAGAGTGAGTCGAAGATACGACCGATGCGGTAGTTGCGGCAGATGCTCAGTCCCATCATGTAGTCTTCTCCATAACTGGTGTTTGGCATTTGGATGGCTCGGAATACTGGTGTAAAGAAGGCACGTGGAGCTCCAAGGCCATTTACACGGAGAGCGTTGTTGTGTCCGTTGTCGTCGGTCCATTCCTTGTGGTCGATGAGTCCTGGAGGGAGGATATTCATGTCCTCGTCGGTCAAAGTGTATGAGCCGATAACCATGGCGCATTTCTGTTTGTGGAACTCGTCGACTATGCGTTGGAGTGTTTGAGGAGATGAGTAGACGTCATCGCTATCCAACTGAACGGCAAAACGTCCGCAGACTGCAGAGTTGACGCCGAGATTCCAACAACCACCGATACCGAGGTCGTTACGTTCTGGAACGAGGTGAACTACCTTGTTGTTTTCTTTTGCCAGTGTTTCAATGGCTTCTGATGTGCCATCGGTGGAGTGGTTGTCGACAACGATGACGTTGAAGTCGAACTTGGTCTCTTGAGCCAATACGGAACGAATCGCGTCGGTGATAGTTTTGGCGCGGTTGCGAACAGGGATGATGACGGAGGCTTCAACAGGGAAATTGCCTTCAAACACCACAGGAGTGGTGCGCTCAGGCAGCCAACCGCCGATAGTCTTGAGGTGTTCGGTGCAAGCCTTCTCCATCTCAATCTGTGCCTCACGGTGTTTGCCTAAGAGGTAGTCAAACTGCTTCTCGCCGCTCTTTCTGAGGTCTGTCTCAATCTCAGTGTAAAGTGGTTCGTTCACATGGTTGACTTTGGCAAAGTGTCCCCAATGGAGACGAAAAGCATAGAGGCCTGCAAAGGTGTAGTCTGTGGCTGCTTTTGGCAGGTAGTTTTTCAAGAGGTCGGAGCGGAAAAACCATACGGAACCGAAGTCGAAGTCGTCGCGCAGACTGCCACGTTGGTAGTCGATGGTAGGGTGGAGTGCGATGGCTCCGTTGCTGCTTGTGAAGTAGTCGGAAAAGAGCACTTCTGCATCTGTATCATTGGCAATCTGCAGAAAACGACACAGGGCATTGCTGCCAAGCATCACGTCGGTCAGTTTTGTGACCAACAGCGAGTAGGTAGTGGTGGCATGTTTCGCAACGGCTCTAAGTGTTTCTGTTGAGGTAAAGTCGTTGACTGTAATTGTTGTGCAACCATCTACTTTACAGTCTGTTGTAGAGAGGAGGAATACTTCGTTGAGCATAGACTCTCCACGCAGTCGCTCCACCATAATCTTGGCGTGCTCGACCGAAACTACTGGGAGAAAGCAATTGATACAATTTTCCATTTTACCGAAATCTAATACCTTGCAAAGATACTCTTTTTCTTTGGATTTCGCCTACTATTTTTGGTTTAAACTTCAACTTGATTTCTTCTGTTTTGACTTGCTGTTCGGAGTAGGAAAAATGTCAACTTGGCAGCAGATATTATTTATATATATGTACAATTCTTTATTGTGCGCAATAAAAAATAAAATAGGCTGCCTGATCGCTCAAGCAGCCTATCGTTTTATTGTTTCGAGATGAATTATTGAACAATCTTGACGAATTTGTTCTTGTGACCTATGCCAATCGAGATGATTGAAACGGAATTCTGTGGGAGTCCTTCAATTCGGATATAACTTGGATTACTGATGAACTCTGAAGAAGGAATGCGTTTCAACAACTGACCGTTGACGGTGAAGATGAAGAGGTCGAGTGGTTGACCGTCTTTGCCGTAGAGGTCTTGTGGTTTTACGGAGAGGATTGGGGTGCCGTCTTCGTAACGCACGGTGATATAACGGTGCTTTTTGTCGTTGGCAGCTGCGTCGGTCTCACCGTAGGTGGTGACTGCGATACGGTTTGAGTAGTCGGTTACGTTCTCGTATTTACCTTGAGGATCTTGCTCGGTGGCTTGGATTACATAGACGTAATCGGTAGCTGGAGTGAGGTCGCTGAATGAAACTGAGTCAACGTCGTAAACGATAGCGCGGTTGATAACAGCTGTGCCGTTGTAGTTAGCTTTGAAGTCGTCGAATGCTACACCGTTGGAGTTGACGCTGTCAACAGAGAAGCGGAAGCGACGGTAGTTGTCGCTCTCGTTAAATGTGAAGGTCTTGGTTTGAGATGAGGTGAGAGCTTTGTTGACATCGATGGTAGCAACGCTGTCCCAACCATTCTCGTTGAGAGCCTCTACATAGAATTTGCCTTCTTGTTTTACGTCCTCAGAACGAATCCAGAAAGAAATTTCTGTGATTGGTTGTGGGTAGTAGCAAGTGGTAAGTACGTCGTACTCGTTGGTGAAGAGTGCTGCGTATGGAGTTGAAGGAACGTTCTTTGAAGTTGAAGTGTTGAAGTTTGCGCTCCAGCCTGCGGTGAGTGAACTGTTCATGGTTGAGAAGTTCTCAACCTCGGTGGTCTTCTGCTCGTCGTTGGCAATGATAGTAACGTAGTAACCAGAAGCTTTTGATTGTGGTTCCCAGTTTACTTGGAAGCCGTAAGGAGAAACTTTGGTAGCTTCAAGGGCAACAGGTGGGAAGATATTCATCTTTTGTGATGAACGACCTTTAAGCTCAATACGTTTGAGGAGGTCACAGCCTTGGAGTTGGAAGTAGGTTGTGTGGAACTCGGTGTTAGAAGCCTTGGTTGGGTTGTAGCGAACCAAGAGGGTCTCGTTAACGGTTGAGTCGGCAGCAGGTGTCAAGGAAACGCTCTTGCTCCAGATGCTGTCTGATTCGCGTTTGATTTCGAAGTGACGGGTGTCGGAGAAAGAGATAACGAGGTTTTCGTAGAGTTTGTTACCTGTTACTCTTGCTGGTGTGCCGTTGGTTGGGGTGCCTTGCTCTGTTTCGAAGAATGTTCTGTCGATTTCAAGGGTTGCGTTAGCGAAGTCGTCGCCACCGCCACGATAGAGGAAGGTGATGATGCCGCCTTGGTTGGTGATGCTTGTAACAGCGCCGTCAACCAATGTGCCGTCCCAAAGAGTTGGTTGGAATTGTTTTACGTTGTGAGTACCTGGATAGGTGTCGCCGCCATCGGCATAACCGTTGTTGTAGGCTTCCATGATGGTAACGCGGTGGTGGTCGTCAACGTCGTTTACTGAGTTGCTGTTCCAAGCGGCTGAGTTGTAGTCAACGCGGGTAACCAACAAGCCTGTGCCTGGGAGGCCGATGCGATCCCAACCGAGCTCTTGACGGTTCTCAAGGATGAAGAACTGCTGTGGGTTTGGTGAGGTACCAGAGAGGTTGTGTTGGTTGGTTGGAGAGATGAGATATGCTTTGTTTGAAGTCTCAAGTGGTTCGAGGGTTGCTGGACGTGGGTCGGAGAGCAACTCTGGGGTGAGGTAGCCGAGGTAGAAACGCTCGTAAGCAGAGTAGGTTGGAGGTGTGCAACCACCGTTGTTGTAGTTACCGCTGCACATGATGTCCCAAGCGCTGAGGTTTGGACTGCTTGAGTAGTCGGTGTCGTAGAGGTCAGGCAAACCGAGAACGTGTGAGAACTCGTGGCAGAAAGTACCGATGCCGCACATGGTTGAACCGCTTGAGTGTTTCAACTCAGAAGTACAAGCGTAGTCGTACACGTATTTGCCGTCGAGTTGGAGGCCTGTTGGGCTCATGAGGGTAGAGCGGTGAGGCCAGATAGAGTTGGCGCTGCCGCCTTCAGCTTGGTTGTGGCCAGCGTAGTATACGAAAACGTTGTCGACTTTACCGTCGTTGTCGGTGTCGTAGTCGGCGAAGTTGACGTCGGCATCAGCAAGGTTACAGGCCTCAGCAATGAGTTGGCGAACTTCTGAGTCGTTTGATTGACCTTTTGGTGCGCCGTAGTAGGCCATTGGCTGACTTACGGTATAAGGACCGAATACGTCGAAGATTGGGGTGAAGAGGCTGTCTGAGCTGGCAGCGTAGTATTCAGAAGCGCAGCCTGTGCCACCGTTTCTTGAGTAGCCAGGTTGGTTGAGCATCTGAGTCCAAGCTTGTTGTGGGTTTTGAATGGTGAATGAAAGGTCGCTGAAGTTAACCAAGATAACCAAACCTTTTGCTGTGCCTCTCAATGGGTTTGGAGAGAGCTTGTTCATGCCGCTCTCTGCTGCAGCTTTTGAGCGGAGTTGTTTGGCAACTGCAGGAATCATCTGATTTTTCTTGATAGATTCGATGGCGGCCACTTCAGTTGAGGTGCGGTTGTTGTGGGCAACTACGCCAACAGCTTCAATCATATTGCTGCCGTTGAGGTAGGCGTATTCGTAGGCGCCTGCGTTGTTTTGTTTCAAAAGATAACCATCGGTTGTGGTGACGTAACTGAAGTGCTCGTCGCCATGAAGTTGGATGGTAAGAGTTTGTCCGTCAGGCTGTGTCACCGTGATAGGGTGAGGATAAGCCGGCGCTGCAAATGACTGCAGGAAAAACAGTGGAGCAAGTAATGCTACTGTTAGGAGTGTTTTTTTGAGGTTCATCTCTTTTTGTATTTAATAAAACTATTTTTTGCTGTTTTGGTGACTGCGCAGTCTACTGCACAATCGCTTGCAAAGATACGATAATAATTTTATAATATAGTATCCAAACGTGATTTTTTGAGCCATTCTCTCTTCAAAAAACAAACAGGGCGCAAAAAGATTTGATAGAAAAACCTTTGCGTCCTGCTTGTAGGGTATGGAATGGGTTGAATTTAGCGTTGACTAAATTCTTCAGAAACACCTTTATAGAGGGTGCGGAGCATATACATTCCGTTGTCAAGGTAGAAGCTTACGCCGGCTTCCACCTCGCGTTTCTGGCTGTTGACCGCATGGAAGTGCCATTCTCCACTTTGGAATTTGATGCTATTATGATAAGCATCGTAGATGGCAAATGCGGGCTCTATGGTGGTCACCTCAAGCAAGCAGTTCCAATCTCCATGAACTGGGGTGAAGTTGGCATTCAGTTCCATCATGCCGTTGTCGAACTCTACGAAAGACTCTTGCGCAATCCATTTGAGGTCTAATATCGCAGTACCAAAGTTGTATTCGATGCCGTCAATGTGGAATGTCAGGTTAAGTTCCCCTTCGCCGGTTGGGTCGGAAGTTACGGTGAAGTGGAGAGGTTCGTATCCCGAGATGAAATCTCCGCCAAGACTGTAGTATGTGTTGGCAGTGATGGTCACCTTCCATTCTGCTGCGCTGGTAGAGTCGGTCAAAAGCACGTTGTTGTGTTCAATAACCAAACGCTCGAAGTTTTGAGCGGTGTAGACGGTAAACTTGCCGAGTGAGTCGTTGAAGAAAGCCTCTGCACTTGTACCGAAATAGTCGTTGATAAGCAATTCGCGTTCTGCTTTATCTGCTGCGAGGACGGCGTTGGCATAGAGTGCCTGTTGGAAGAAAGGCATAGCATCGGCAATCTCGTAGCAAGTGCTTTCGTACATCTCAAGAGCCTTGATGGTTAGGCGTGGTTCGTAGTGCTCGTCGCAAGCTGTGAAAGAGAGAGTGCATGCTGTCAGCAAAATAACTGCTGCCAAAGATTTTATAATATGTTTCATAATTGTAGACGTTTATTTGTTACCAAAAGAGTAGGTTAGACCAGCACGGAAGAGACCTTTGCCGCCGATGCCGATCTCGGCAAAACCGCGGATATTGGCATTGCCCCATGACACACCGAATGGGCAGAGATGACCCATGACATGACCGTAGTCAAACTCGTTGGCATAGGTGCGGAGCATGAAGCCGAGCGAGGCAGAACCGTAGAGACTGCAGTGTTCGCGGCTCATGTAGGTGAAGCGGGCGGTGTAGAGGAAGGTGTAGTTGATGTAGCGGTCAACCTCGAGACGCTCGTGGGTGAAGTTGTCGTATTCGTTGGTGTAGTAGCCACCCATCAGGAACTCAGCACCTTGTGCAAACCATGTGTTGTGGTTGTAGATATAGGAGATGCCAGGTACACCGAAATACATGACACTGCCGGTGTGGGTGTCGTCGCCAAACCAGTTGCTGCCCCAAGCGGGTTCTATGCAACCGAAATGGTTTTGGTTGTAGAGGAACAATGAGACGCCGTAACTGACGCTGAACTCGTTTCTCGGACGCATGAAGCGTGAGCTGCTCTCCACTTCCTGGGCGGCAATCGTGCCTACCATCAGGCAGAGCAAGGCTGTAAATAGATACTTTTTCATGTATTTTGTTATGTTTTGTTTTCTTGTAAGACACAAACGAGGGTCGTTTTGTTGCATCAAGGCGAAATTTTTTTTGTATAATCAATGTCTGAATCGTTACGCCTTATTTTTCTGATGTTTGATGGTAGTCGCAAACTTCTGTGAAAGGGCAACTTGCACATTTGGGCTTGCGGGCTACACAGACATAGCGACCATGAAGCAGAAACCAATGGTGGGCGGTTGCCACGTCTTCTTCTTTCAACAGAACCATCATCTGTCGCTCGCTCTGGAGCGGATTGGTTGCCTTGGTGAGTCCCAAACGGTTGCAGACACGGAAGATGTGGGTGTCGACAGCCATTCTTGGCAATCCGTAAGCCACGGCAGAGACTACGTTGGCTGTCTTTCGGCCTACGCCAGGCAGTTTCTCAAGGTCGTCGGGCGAGGTGGGCACTTCTCCATTGAAATCGTTCTCCACCATCTGCGCCATGGCAATCAGATGACGTGCTTTGCTGTTGGGGTAGGAGATTGAGGAGATGAGTTGGAGAACCTCATCGAAGGTGGCTTCGGAGAGACTTTTCGAGGATGGAAAATGTTGAAACAAGTTAGGTGTCACCATGTTGACACGCTTGTCGGTACATTGCGCCGAGAGCATGACTGCCACCAACAACTCAAACGTATTGGAGAAATTCAACTCGCTCGACACGTTCGGTTGGTTGGTCTTAAACCAGTCGACGATAAACGCCGTCTTGTTTTTCAACTTCTGAGATGGTTGCTTCTGTTTCATCGCGACAAAGTTACGAAAGTTTTTCTTCTCCGCCAATTCTCAAACAACTAATTTACAAGAAAAACAATAAAATCCATTTGGATTTTCGGTTTGCTTTTTCAGGAATTATACGTACCTTTGCTAACGCAAGATAGGCTGCACCTCGGGATAAAAAATAAATAAATAAATTTATTTTGTTCTCCGCTCGGTTTGCACTATCTTTGCACTCTTGAATTATTTATTATAGAAATAGTATGCGCAAAAGCGTTAAGATAATTTTTATTGTAGCGGCCGCTCTTATTGGTTTGGTTTTGCTGATTTCCGTTTTGGTATCGCCCGTTGCCAAATGGTTTATTGAAAAACACGACGTCGACATCGTGGGTCGCGAAGTAACGATGGATCACCTGAAGGTCAATATCCTCAATGGTAAGGTGAAGATTGATGGCTTTAATGCTACCGAAGACGACCTCAAGACTTCGTTCCTCTCGTTTGATTCTCTCTACGTTCAAATCCGTTTGATGAAACTGCTGAAAAAGGAGGTTCGAATCACTCACATCCACCTCACAGGTCTTGATGGCAGCGTGGTCATGACTCCCGACGGACTGAATTTTATGTCGATTGTCAGACGTTTCAAAAAAGATAAACCCAAGGACGACAAGAAGAGTTCGTGGACCGTGGGACTTTATGATATCGTGTTGAAACGTGGTGCGTTGACTTATGCCGATCTCCAACGTGGCAGTTCTTGGCGATTGGACGGACTGAAACTCGATGTGCCAGGTTTCACTTTGGGTAACGACACAACGAATGCCGGCTTGGCTTTCAATTTCTCCGACGGCGGTCGTTTGGTTACCAAGGCTAAATACAATTCGCAGTCAAATCGTTACGCACTTGATCTCAATCTCCAGCAAGTGAATATGTCGATGGCAATGCCTTTTGTTCGCGATGTACTTGCCCTCTCCGAAGCTAATGGTCTTCTTTCTGGTAATCTGTTGGTTGACGGAAGTCTATCGGCAATCACCGACCTCAACGTCAGCGGTCCTCTGACTGTAGAATCGTTCCATTCCCAACTCTCAGACGGAGCGCCTTTGGCTGATTTCCAACGCCTGGAAGTGGAGGTGGAGAATGTCAACCCCGCAAAGAAAAACTACCATTTCAAAAACATCGCCTTGACCTCGCCTGATGTCAATTTTGAACTCTTCAAAAACGGCACTACGATAGCTCGTTTGCTGAAATCGCAGACTACGGAAACAGTTGAGGATGAGTCTGCTGAATCAACCAAGAGCGATAAGAAATCGAAGAAATCAAAGGAAAAGAAAACTCAGAAACGGAGTAAGAAGAATGACGCTCAGTCGTCGGAACCTACTGATACCAAACTGCATATTGAAGAAAATGTCTTGGCAGCCAATGATAGTTCCGCAGTTGTAAAGAGTGATGAGCCGATTCACCTGCTGATAGATCATATCGCTATTTCTGAGGGTACGGTACACTTTGCCGACCACACGCTTTTCTCTCCGTTCAACTATATGCTGACGGGGTTGAAAGCTGATGTCAATGGCTTCACCCTCGACGGACAAAACGATGTTCGACTTATGGCTCAACTGCCGAAGGGCGGTTCTGTTATGGCATCGTGGAAGGGCGGATTGAGTCTGACGAAATCAAATCAAAACTTGGTGCTTGTTATCAAGAACCTTGCCATGGATCAGGTCTCTCCTTACGTAGAGTATTTTACAGGTAATACGATTGAAGGCGG
>CALEJM010000112.1 GCA_937898265.1 uncultured Porphyromonadaceae bacterium | reverse complement strand
CGAGAACTCGCCTCTTGGGAAATTCTTGACGTAGTTGGCAAAGTCTTGTGAGGAGGTGTAATAGTCTTTCTGACCAAGTCTTGATTTTGCCAAAAGATACAAAACCTCCTCGGCAGCACGTTGTCCGCGATAGGTGGTTGTCAGGCTCTCAAACAAAACAGTAGCCTTGCTATATTCTTTTTGAAGATAGTAGTTCTTTGCTGCTTCAAAACGCTCGTCGGCGTTATCGTTTTTCAGCATCTTCTGATAACTTGTGCATCCCATTGCGAACAATGTGAGCGATGCAACAAGAATGGATATGATTTTTTTCATTTGCATATTGCAATGAGTGGTTTACTTTTTAGGAACGAGATAAGTCTCAAATTCTTTTGTGAAGTGACAGATAAATTCATCTTTATCGCCGCCGGTAATGAAGAAAGCAGGAATGTGGTTCTTTTCGCAAAGTTCCATGCTCTTCTCCAATCCCATAACCATGCAAGCTGTTGCCAACGCATCGGCAGTAGAGCAGTCTTTAGCAATGATGGTTGCGCTTAAGAGAGTATGCTCAACGAGATTGCCTGTGTGAGGGTCGATGGTGTGGGCATATTTCTTGCCGTCCTTAACGTAGAAATTGCGGTAGTTGCCCGACGTAGCCATTGACATATTGCTAAGAGCCACAACGCGTTCAATCTCATTGTTTACGCAGGTGCTGTCCTCAATAGGTTTGTTGATACCGATTTTCCAAGGTTCATCTTGGCGGTTGATGCCTTCGGAGTGAACCTCGCCGCCAATTTCAACAAGGAGATTCTTGATGCCGTGATCCTTGAGAACTTGGGCAACGTAGTCGCAAGCATATCCTTTAGCAATAGCACTTGCATCAAGCATGGTGCGTGGGTCTTCTTTGATGATTTTGTGGTCGCGAAGCGTTACTTTATGATAGCCTACGCTTTCCATCACTTTTTGTAACTCAATGCTGTCGGGAGCAATGCTTGAGTCAAAGCCAAAACCCCAGAGGTTGACAACGGGTGCAACAGTGATATCAAAACAACCGTTTGTGAGTTCGGAGATTTCCTGACTTTTGTTGAAAATAAACTCAAAGTGAGCATTGTTGTATGTAGAGCTATCTCCTCTGTTGATTTGGGAGATGACAGAGTTTTCGTTGAACATGGACAATGCTTCGTCCACTTCGTCGAGTGCGTTGGTAATAATCTGTTGAAAGTTGGAATCAACAGGTTGCTCAATGATGATGTGATATATTGTTCCAAAAACAGCGCCCTGGATGGTAACATAGTTTTCCTTGGCATTTCTGTGCTTGTGGGCGGTAGCAAAGAAAAGTGCCACGAAAACTGCCAGTACGACGAGCGTAGTTATGAGGTTGCGTTTGTTCATTTTTCTGCTAAATTATTCAAAGTGCAAAGATACAACTTTTTCTTATATTGTAAAAAAGAATTTTGCCGCGAAAAGTTTTGGAAGAAAAATTCGGTGTTTCTGATAAAAAAGAGTGCGTTTGGAAAGCAGAAAATTGTATTCTAAAATGTAGAGAATTAGTTTGTTATAGTTATTCTGTGAGCCGTTTGGAGTGAGACCATTTTTGAATAAGATTTTGATATGACATCTTGCGCGAGTGTTTTCCGTGAAAAAAATATGGAAAGAAAAATGGCGTGTTTTTCTCTTCTTTCAGCAACTTGTGAATCCATTTGGCGGAGCGCAATTTTATGGGTTGAGAAAAAACTGATAATAGAGTGGAAAAATAGGGGTTTTTACGCAAAAATTTCTTACCTTTGCAGTCTTAAATTGTTAGATAACTCTTTATGGCAGAATTAAAAGAACTTACTTCTCGTGAGGATAACTACTCACAGTGGTACAACGACTTGGTGGTAAAAGCTGATTTGGCTGAAAATTCAGCTGTTAGAGGTTGTATGGTTATCAAACCATACGGTTACGCCATCTGGGAAAAAATTCAACGTCAACTCGACGATATGTTCAAGGAAACAGGTCATGTCAACGCCTATTTCCCATTGTTTATTCCAAAATCATATCTCAGTCGTGAGGCCGACCACGTGGAAGGTTTCGCAAAAGAGTGTGCTGTGGTAACTCACTACCGTCTTAAGACAAATGCCGAAGGCAACGGCGTGGTTGTTGACCCAGCTGCAAAACTCGAGGAAGAACTCATCGTTCGTCCTACCTCTGAGACCATCATCTGGTCAACCTATAAGAACTGGATTACCTCTCACCGTGATCTTCCTATCCTCTGCAACCAGTGGTGTAACGTCATGCGCTGGGAGATGCGTACCCGTATGTTCCTCCGTACCTCTGAGTTCCTCTGGCAGGAGGGCCACACCGCTCATGCCACTCAGGAGGAGGCTGCCAAGCGTGCCATGCAGATGATCAACGTCTATGGTGACTTCGCTGAGAAGTGGATGGCTGTCCCTGTCATCAAGGGTCCAAAGTCGCCCAATGAGCGCTTCGCCGGTGCCATCGACACCTTCACCATCGAGGCTATGATGCAGGATGGCAAGGCACTGCAGGCCGGTACCAGCCACTTCCTCGGCCAGAACTTCGCCAAGGCTTTCGACGTCACCTTCACCAACAAGGAGAACAAGCAGGAGTATGTTTGGGCCACCTCATGGGGCGTTTCAACCCGTTTAATGGGTGCATTGATAATGTCACATTCAGACGACAACGGACTTGTGCTGCCTCCGGCACTGGCGCCTATCCAGGTGGTGATGGTGCCCATCTACAGGACAGACGAGGAGCACAATGCAGTCCTTGACAAGATGTACGAGATCAATGCGTTTTCCACATTGATGGCAACCTGTTCCATCTCGGAGGTAGAAATGGGACGCTTCTTGCAGGAGTTGATCACGCCGCGAAGGAGCTTTTCACGCTGGAAAGGTTCATGCTCTCCATTGCGCTTGATAACGGTCAAGGGCTGAAGTTCCACGTATTCGCGGGTGGAAAAGCGGCGACCGCATTCCACACATTCGCGACGACGACGGATATAGCTGCCAATAGCGCGGCTATCTACAACCTTATCGTTATCTTTCTTGCAAAACGGACAGATCATATCAGCAGTCAGTTGTGAGTGATGAGCAATGAGCTATAAGTATCGATTCGCGTAAAGGCTTTTTCAACTCATAGCCTTGTAAGCAAGGCTGGCTCA
>CALEJM010000111.1 GCA_937898265.1 uncultured Porphyromonadaceae bacterium | reverse complement strand
TCATCGGATTGGGCTGCGGCGTGCCTGCCATCATGGCAACCCGTACCCTCGAAAATCCCAAAGACCGCATACTCACCATCCTCACCATACCGTTCATCTCATGCTCGGCGCGACTGCCTGTCTATCTGCTCTTCGTCGGGGCGTTCTTCCCTAAGAATCAGGGATTGGTGCTGATGAGCATCTACCTTATCGGCGTGGTGGTGGCTATCCTGACGTCGCTGTTGGTCAACAAGGTGGCGTTCAAGAAGGCTACCGACCAGTTTGTGATGGAACTGCCGCCATACCGCTTCCCGACATTACGCAATATCCTTGTGCACATGTGGGACAAGAGTGTGATGTATATCAAGAAGATGGGCACCGTCATCCTGTTGGCTTCCGTGATTATCTGGGCGTTGGGCTATTTCCCTCACCATACCGAACAGACCACCAAGCAACAGCAGGTGGAGTATTCGTTGATTGGTCGGTTGGGACATGCCATCGAACCTGTGGTGCAACCTCTTGGCTTCGACTGGAAGATGGGCGTGAGTCTCTGCACCGGTCTGGCTGCCAAGGAGATTATCGTCTCCACGATGGGTGTGCTCTATGGTGCCGACGACAGCGGTGAGAATACGGCGATGCTCAGTCAGAAACTCAAGGAGAGCGTCGACGCGGCTGGTGAGCCGTTCTTCACGCCGCTCAAAGCCTACTGCTTCCTGCTCTTCATTCTGCTCTACATGCCATGCTTTGCGGCAGTCTCGGCGGTGGCAAAAGAGGCTGGACGCAAGTGGGCGGCCTTCGCTGTTGGCTATACGACGCTGTTTGCGTGGATAGTCACGTTTGTGGTCTGGCAATTAGGAAACCTCTTTGTATAACGACATTATGTGGCAAGAAATCGTCTCCTATATCGTGGTAGCCCTCGTGGTGGTGCTGATGGTGCGTCGACAGATTCGACGTTTCCGCCGTCCGCCTGAGGAGCAGTGCAACTCCAACGCTTGCGAGGGGTGCGCACTTAAAGAAAAATGTAACTCAAAAACAAAACAATAGATTCATGTTATCTTCACTGAACTTTGATGGAATCATCATTGGTGCGGCCACGTTCTTCATCATCGGCTCGTTCCACCCCATCGTCATCAAGGCGGAATACTACTTCGGTGTTCGCTGCTGGTGGGCGTTCTTGCTGTTGGGACTGGCGTCGGCCGTGGGTGCGCTCTTCGTTGAGGCTCACACCCCCTCCACACTGTTGGGCGTGTTGGCGTTCTCGGCGTTCTGGAGCATTCTGGAACTCTTTGAGCAGCGCGAGCGAGTGCGTAAGGGATGGTTCCCGAAGAATCCCAATCGTAAACATTCCGACAAATAGTCTGATGATGCGTTGACCGCCTGCTGGTGGTTGGATGCGTAAAGGTGCAATCCTGTGAAAGGGGTTGCACCTTGTTTTTTGGGTATAGGTGTAAAAAAATCCGAGTCGCTCGGTGGAGCGACCCGGACGTTGTCTCGCAGGAGATTATCTTATTTGAAGTTCTTGCGGAGGAAGGTGATGCTGTCGGCGATGTGTGGGAACATCAGTTCGTCGACGGTGATGAATGGAACCACTTTGCGGTAGTCGGCAACGATGGCTTCGAGTTTGTCGCTTGAGCGTTTTGGACGACGGAACTCAAGAGCTTGAGCGGCGTTGAACAACTCGATGGCGATGACGCGCTCGGTGTTCAAGGCTACGCGAACGAGCTTGGTGGCTGCGTTGGCGCCCATGCTGACGTGGTCTTCTTGGCCTTGTGATGACTCGATGCTGTCAACAGAAGCTGGCATACAGAGGCCTTTGCTTTGGCTGACGATTGAGGCAGCGGTGTATTGTGGGATCATGAAGCCTGAGTTCAAGCCTGGTTTTGCAACGAGGAAGCTTGGGAGACCGCGTTTGCCGGAGATGAGTTGGTTGGTGCGTTGGCAAGAGATGCTGCCCAACTCGGCAACGGCGATGGCGAGGAAGTCCATCACGATGGCCAAAGGCTGACCGTGGAAGTTACCAGCTGAGATAACCATGTCTTTCTCTGGAACAACGGTTGGGTTGTCGGTAGCTGAGTTGATTTCGGTTTCAACCACTGATTTTACGTAGGCGATGGCGTCTTTTGAAGCGCCGTGAACCTGTGGCATGCAGCGGAATGAGTATGGGTCTTGAACGTGTTGTTTTGGTTGTTTGATGAGTTCGCTGCCTTCGAGCAAGCCGCGGATGTTGTCGGCGGTGGCCAACTGACCGTTGTGGGCGCGAATCTCGTGAACCTCACGATAGAATGGCTCGATGCGACCGTCGAAAGCTTCGAGTGAGATGGCGCCAACGGTGTCGGCAGCGCGGCTGAGTTCTTCAGCTTTGATGACTGACCATACGGCGTGAGCGGCCATGAATTGTGTGCCGTTCAAGAGTGCGAGGCCTTCTTTGCTTTGGAGTGTGATAGGCTCCCAACCGAATTTCTTGTTGATTTCTTCGGCAGCATAGACGGTGCCTTCGTAGCGAACGTAGCCGAGGCCGAGGATTGGCAAGCTCATGTGAGCCAATGGTGCCAAGTCGCCTGATGCGCCGAGTGAGCCTTGTTGGTAAACCACTGGGAGTACGCCGGCGTTGAACATGTCAACAAGACGTTGAACGGTAGCTACTTGAACGCCAGAGTAACCGTATTGGAGTGATTGTATCTTGAGGAACATGATGAGTCGTACGATCTCGGAGTCAACCTCGTCGCCGGTGCCGCAAGCGTGGCTCATTACGAGGTTTTTCTGGAGTTGTGACAACTCGTCTTTGCTGATGCTGATGTTGCAGAGTGAGCCGAAACCGGTGCTTACGCCGTAGATAGGCTCTTTCTGTGTCTCCATTTTCTTGTCGAGATAGTCGCGGCAAGCTTGGATGCGACGGATTGATTCGTCGGAGAGTTTCAATGTGTAACCATCATGAAGTATGTTCTTTACCTCTTCAATGGTCAGGTGTTTTGGAGAAATTTCGTGTACCATATATATATGTTTTGTTATTTATTTTCGTTGCGATAAATCAACTCACAAAATTACGAATTTTTCTTGGTTTTCCGTTGGCTGAAGTGGCAAAAAGTGTGTGTAGGGGAAATTCTTCGTGTGAAAGTCGGTTGAAGTCAAGATTTTTTTCTAATTTTGCGGCGTCTTTTTCGTAGGCGGCATTGGCGTAATTGGTAGCCGCGCCAGACTTAGGATCTGGTGTCGAGAGACGTGTAGGTTCGAGTCCTATATGCCGCACGCGTTCAGACGAGGGTCTTTGGCTCTCGTCTTTTTTTGTAAAATAGCGAACCCCCTTTCGGCGTGATGCTGAGAGGGGGTTGCTGTTGGAGCCACATCCCGGACTCGAACCGGGGACCTACGCATTACGAATGCGTTGCTCTACCAACTGAGCCAATGTGGCAGTCCGTTTTTCGGAGGGCAAAGGTACGCCTTTTTTCCTAATCTGCCAAGTCTGCTCAGGAAAAAAACTTCTCGTTTCCGCCGTTTGGCAAACCTGCTTGCCGATTGCCGATTGGCGGTTGCCGTTTTGTTTTTTCGAAAGGCTGAGGCTGAACGGCGTGAAGCGTTGGGAAAAACAGTCGGTAGGCCACGGAATGGCGGGAAGTGGTAGGATTGTAGTGGGGGGTATGGCCGATTGTCGGACGGGAATCGGGAAACGGTGTCGGCAGTCTCCAAACAGCGTCGGCGGGGCGGATTTCCCGACTTGAAACAGCCGTTTGACAGCATGTTGTCGGGATTCCCGAATCGTTGCCGCCAAACGGAATTGAACTCGCTGCAAATCGCTTCAGCCCCTTTCAAACAAAAAATCGATAAAATATCTCGCCTAAAATGCCCTCATAACGCAAAAAAAGACGTACCTTTGTAGATGAATAAATTGCCCGTATTGTTGGGCAGACAGAAAAATCTATTAGGCTTATGCAAGCAATCATCTTAGCCGCCGGCATGGGACGTCGTCTTGGCGAATACACCAAGAACAACACGAAGTGTATGGTCGAGGTCAACGGAGTGAAGTTGATCGACCGCATGTTGAACCAACTGAGTCAGCGCGACTTCAGTAGGGTAGTCATCGTTGTGGGTTACGAAGCAGAGTCGCTCGTCAACCATATCGGCAACGAATACAACGGTCTGAAAATCGAATACGTACACAATCCCGTCTACGACCGCACCAACAACATCTACTCGCTGGCGTTGGCCAAAGATGCCCTCGTTGAGGAAGACACCATCCTGCTGGAGAGCGACCTCATCTTCGAAGACGAGATTCTCGACCTCCTCATCCAGACCCCCTCGCCCAACCTCGCCCTCGTTGCCAAATACGAGACCTGGATGGACGGCACCATGGTCTGCATCGACAAAGATTGCAACATCGTCAACTTCGTCCCGAAGGCAGCCTTCCGCTACAACGAGACAGACAACTACTATAAGACGCTGAATATCTATAAGTTCTCAACCGAATTCAGTCGCACCAAATACGTCCCGTTCCTTGAGGCATACACCAAGGCAGTGGGCAACAACGAGTACTACGAAAACGTGCTCCGCATCATCACCTTCCTCAACTCCCACGACCTCAAGGCACTCCCGATTGGTCATCAGAAGTGGTACGAAATTGATGATAAACAAGACCTTGACATCGCCGAGGCACTCTTCTCCGACGAGTCGCAGCTGACCAAGAAATACTACGGTCGCTACGGCGGCTTCTGGCGTTTCCCGCAGATGCTCGACTACTGCTACCTCGTCAACCCCTACTTCCGTCAAAGCAAAATCATCGACGAGATGGAGGCCAACTTCCGCACCCTTCTCGGCGAATACCCCTCCGGCATGCGCGTCAACTCGCTCTTGGCAAGCAAATGCTGGGGCGTCAAAGAGGAATATATCGTGCCGGGCAACGGAGCTGCCGAGTTGATTAAGATTTTGATGTCCAAGACCAAAGGTAAGGTCGGCGTGGTTCGTCCAACCTTTGAGGAATACCCCAACCGCTTGGCTGAAGAGCAAATCGTGGCCTACGTGCCAACCGACCACGACTTCCGTTATGGCGTTGAGGAACTGATGGCCTTCTTTGACAACAAAGACATTGAGACACTGCTCCTTATCAATCCGGATAACCCAACGGGCAACTTCATCGCCAAGGACGACGTTCGTCAGTTGGCGCAGTGGTGCGAGGTGCGCAACGTACGCCTCGTGGTCGATGAGAGCTTCGTCGACTTCAGTCACCAGTGGGAGACCGCCTCGTTCCTCTCCGACGCACTCCTTGAGGCCTATCCACGCATGGTGGTCGTCAAATCCATCTCCAAGAGCTACGGCGTGCCCGGACTCCGTCTTGGCATCATGGCGAGTGCCGACGTGGCGCTCATCGCCATGCTCAAGAAAGAGGTCAGAATCCGGAATATCAGCTCGTTT
>CALEJM010000110.1 GCA_937898265.1 uncultured Porphyromonadaceae bacterium | reverse complement strand
AGAATGAATTGGCTTCATCGCCACTGACGATACGACCATTCAATCCATGAACTGCCATGTTCATCAAACAGAGCTGAGCATTGTACTCCACTTTCTCCTGACCGTAGAAGGTCATCTGGGTGTTGGCGTTCATGCCTCCTGCATTCACGAAGTCACCCGTCTGAACGAACATACCGCCCGAACCACAAGCGGGGGCAAGCATCACACCTTGTTCTGGTTCCAGTACATTGACAAGCATCTTGACCAAAGACTTTGGGGTGAAGAACACACCATCGTCTGATGCTACAGCCTTGGCAAACTTGGAGAGAAAATACTCATAGATACGACCAATCACATCACCACCAATCTCGTCGAGCGTCTTGTTGTTGAAGATGCGAAGGAGTTCACGCAACAATTCATCGCTGAACATCGTGTATGTCTTAGGTAGGATACCTGTCAGTTGTTCGCTTTGCTCCTCCACGAGAGACATCGCATGATTGACCGCTTCGCCCAATGGCTGGTCGTCGGAGAGATTGACAAGATAGTCGAACTGTGCCTCACGAGGCAGATAGAGGGCACTCTTTGCCGCGAAATCGCTTGGCTCTACAGGTAAGACTCGTCCGCCACGGCTTGGTCGGTTCTTCAGCAGTTCTGCCTCCACCATCTTGAAACGGCTGTAGGCATAGCGAAGAAAGAGCAACGCCAACACCGGCATACAATACTGACTGCTGGTCAGTTTTGAACCTGCACGAAGTAAATCTGCTGACTCCCAAAGGTCTGCTTCAAGTTTGCGGATATTTATCTTGTCTGTCATGATGTCCTTATGTTTGTTTTTGCTGATGTATAGAATAATCCTAAATTACGGCACAAATATACATATTTTCGGTGGGAACGGGAACGAAAAAGGGAACTATTTTGGCTGGACGGAGATTAAGAAGCAAAAAACAAGAAAACCCGAAATCACAGTTCGTCATGAGGATTGAAACATCATTGCAGATTTACGGTTTCTGCTGTGATTTCTTGTGATTTCGGCTTTGGTCTTTTTGTTCAGGAGTCACAATCAATCTTCAAGAAAACTTAGTCAAGTGGCCGTGGGAGAGAGGCGAGGTGCATACCTTTTGTGCTACCTCGCACAAAGTTCGTGCACGACTTACATGGGTTTGTGCTACCTCGCACAAAGTCCGTGCACGACTTACATGCGTTTGTGTCAACTCGCACAAAGTCCGTGCACGACTTACATGGGTTTGTGCTACCTCGCACAAAGTCTGTGCACGACTTACATGCGTCTGTGTCAACTCGCACAAAGTTTGGGAAGTTGTGCATGCATTAACTGTCAATCGTCCTTTTTAACATGTATTAGAGTTTTATGTTTGTGTCACCTTGCACAAACTCTGTGCACGACAGTTTTTGTTCGCGTACACTTGGCAAAAAGAGTGTTTCGGTTGTGGAATGGGGTATTGCTTGCGCAAGAAATTGGAGTGAAGAGATTACGATAAAGAAATTCTTTCCGGTGCTACGTGTAAATGTAGAAATTGTAATGAGAAATCATTGATCATCAGGGAATCACGACTTTCAACTGTGATCTCTTGTGATCTCGGTTTTTGTTTTTCATGACAGGTCCTTTTCTGCAAGCGACATCGTGCAAGCCTTGCATGGTCTCCGACAATTTTTGCGAAAAGCTATGTAGGTCAGGGTTTGTGAGGGTTGATTTGCTTCGGCTGATGTACTGTGCCATAATCCGAATAAAGCAATCCCCACCTACATGATACAATATTGTATTGTAGGTGGGGATAACTTGTGTTTTATATGTCTGTCGTTTATTGAACTATCAGCGATTTCGTATCAGCAACCGTGCCTTCTACATTCTGCGTTACATAGTAGACACCTTTAGGCATATTGTCCACGGAAATGGTCAGTGTGCCGTTGGCTTGACTGATTGGATACCAACATTTACTATCTCAAACTGATTAGACTTTTCTTTTTCTTTTACAAATGAATAAGCCTCTGGAAATTTGATATAGTCCAAATATGTTTGCACATTTTGATATGTGTCATTAAATGTCAAATTTGATGATGCGGGTATGGAAACGCTGGGTCCCAGAATACTTATATCTTCAAATTGTAATGGATGTTGCTCCAAAAAACGGACAAACACATCCCGTTCTGCATTTGAAAGGAAATAAAATGTATAGGCTTCCGATAACTGACGACTTATCCCTTTCTTTCCTGGAAATGATTGCTCAAAATTTTCAAAGACGAAAGCAGCAAGGTAGTTTCTGAATTCTGGATTGTCACAGGTTAGATAGACCCGATTCTTTCTGTTGTTTTCTTTGACGATGCATTGAAAACATAAACGGTCCTTATCGTTATCCACTTTCTGTAACTCTGCTTTCCAATCAACTTCGTTTATAATGGACTTTTCTTTTACAATTGAAGGTATGTAGGTGCTATCCAGAATTCTTACAATAATTCTTTGCGCTTCAGCCTTATTAAAGGTCAAAGTCAAGATGAGCATCAAAACGATAAATATGATTTTTCTATCCATAGTTTGTTGTTTTTTGCAAAGTTACTATAATGTATTGATTTGACCAAGTTTAACAACTAAGGTTTAGTGAACTATTCTTGAGAATGCTTTGTGGGGAAAAGAAAAGCCCGACAGTTTCATGCTGTCGGGCTATGTTGTGAGGTGAGGAATCAAATGATTCGTTCCTCAGGATGTGACGGGATTATTTCTTCTCGCAAGAGAGGAGTTTGTAAACCAAGCCTGCGAGGCAAGCACCTACCAATGGAGCAACGATGAACAACCAGAGTTGTGGCAATGCCAATGCGTTCTCAGAGAAGATGGCTTGTGAGATTGAACGGGCTGGGTTGACGCTGGTGTTGGTCAAAGGGATGCTGATGAGGTGGATGAGTGTGAGGCAGAGACCGATGGCAAGACCTGCGAATTTGTTGTTGGCGCGTTCGTCGGTTGAGCCGAGGATTACCAACAAGAAGATGAAGGTGAGTACAGCCTCAACGATGAATGCACCGCAAGCGTTGGTACGGAGATAACCGCCAGCTACGTCAGCGTCGTTGAAGAAGTCGCCCCAACCGTTGGCAGCGAATGTGCCAACTTCCATGCCTGCTGTTTTTACGATGGCAAACAATACGCCAGCTGCGATGATAGCACCAACAATTTGAGCTGCCCAGTAAGCCAACATCTCTGTTACAGACATGCGACCGTTGACGAAGCAACCGAATGATACTGCTGGGTTGAGGTGTGCACCTGAGATGTGACCGATGCCATAAGCCATAGCCACTACGGTGAGACCGAATGCCAATGATACGCCGAGGAAGCCTACGTGACCGAACAATGCGGTTCCGCAACCACCTAAAACGAGCCAGAATGTGCCGAGACATTCTGCAAACATTTTGTTAGTAAGTTTCATTGTTATAAAAATTAAGGGTTTATAAAACGATTGTCTGAGGAGTGTTAGAATTTGCGTCCTTCGAACTGCTCAATCATCTGACGCCATTCGTCGGTGATAGGGATGGTGACGTTGTTTTTGTAGTCAAAGCCTACCATGATGGTTTTGCAGATGCATTTCACGTCGTTGTGCTCCACGTCGATAATGCGTTGAACGAGGGTGAAGCTTTTGTTGCCGATGTGGCTAACGGTGGTCTGCACTTCGACGTTGCTGTCGAGGAACACTGGTTTGAGGAAGTCGACTTCGGCATGTGCAACCACAACATCAACACGCTGTGGTGTCATAAACTCGCCACGGAGCGCGGAGAAGTAGGATGTCTTGCCGAGGTCGTAGAAGGTGAAGTAAACTGAGTTGTTGACGTGTCCAAGGCTGTCGGTGTCGTTGAAGCGAAGCTGAATGGGCACGCTATGTTTGAAAATGAGTTCTTCCATAAGTCAGAGGATAATTACTTGCTGCAAAGGTACAAAAAAATATGTAATTACGATGCAGGGTTATTTGTTTAACAAAGAGTCGATGGTATGACACATGGTTTGGAACTCATCTTCGTTGTAGAGACGGGTGAGGAGAACGATGTGTCCGTCGGTGTCGATGATGACGTTGCGGGTGATGCCAGCGTCGTGGATAGCGTAGAGATCGAAGGCTGTGGCTGTGGTGTCGCGAAGCATAGGATAGGTGATACCGGTTTTTTGGATGAAGAGTTCGGTGGTCTCGTAGTCGTCTTCGCGGTCAACGCCATAGAGGGCAAACATGGGGTTGTCTTTGTGTTTCTGCCAAATCTGTTTCTCAATCTCAGGCATTTCCTTACGGCATACGCCACACCAACTGGCTGTGAATTGGAGCATGACGATTTTGCCACGTAGTGAGGAGAGTGTTACTTCGTTGCCTTCCATGTCAACGAGGGTGAAGTCGGGAGCCATATCGCCGACCTTGACGATGTAGTCGCGGTCTTCGTTCTCAACCCATTCTTCTTCGGCGTTGGCCTCAGATTCGTTTTGTGTTGCTTCTGTCTTCTTGCAGGCAACGAAGGCAAGCAAAAGGCAGAGGAGGTAAAAGAGTTTGTTTCTCATATCTAAAGTGTATTATTGCGGAGTTATCTCGCCATTGTCCACCAGGAAGAGTCGGGCAGGACAGTTGGCATGTTGAAGTAGTTGGTCGATATGCAAGCGGTTGGTATCGGTGATGAAGATCTGTCCGAACTCGTCGCCTGATACTATATCTATAATGTGTGCCACACGGTGGGCATCGAGTTTGTCGAAAATATCGTCGAGGAGAAATAGCGGTGTTGCCGAGCAGTGTTGTTTCAGCAGTGAGAACTGTGCCATCTTCATCGCTATCAAGGTGCTTTTGTTTTGTCCTTGTGAAGCGGTGTGTTTGATGGGGTGACTGTTGATATAGATTTCGATGTCATCTTTATGACTGCCTCGAGTGGTGTAGCCCAGGATACGGTCGCGAAGATAGACCTCTTTCAACTGCTCGGAGAGCGAGACAGGCTTGGCGAGGTGTGAGACATAGTTGAGTGTCACCTCCTCGGTGCTCTGTGAAATCAGTTGGTAGTATTTCTCAAACAGCGGAGTGAACTTCTCGATGAACTCACGTCGACGGGCATAGATATAGTTGGCTGCTTGCTCCATCTGCATCTCGATGATCTCTAAAACAGTGGAGTCAGGTTCCACCTCTTCCTTCATCAGTGCGTTGCGGTTGGAGAGGGCAGTGTTGTAGGCTGTGAGCGATGCGAGGTAGTTGGCATCGTATTGCGAGATGGCGCTGTCAAGGAATTTCCTTCGTTCCTCGCTGCCGTCTTTGATGAGTGCTTCGTCGGCAGGAGAGATGATAACCAACGGCAGGAATCCGATGTGGTCTGCCATGCGAGGGTAGCGTTTCTTGTTGCGTGAGAACTGCTTCTTCACACGAGGCTTTACACCACAGTTGATGACCTCAATCTGCTCACCGCGGAGATATTCGCCTTGAATCATGAACACCTCATTGCCATGACGTATGTTCTGTGCGTCAATCGGGTTGAGACGACTCTTGCAGAACGAGAGATGATAGATGGCGTCGATGAGGTTGGTCTTGCCCATGCCGTTGTTGCCAACAAAACAGTTAATCTTGTCGGAAAAGATTATCGTACATTCGGCGATGTTGCGATAGTTGAGCAGAGTGAGTTGTTGCAACGTCAGATTCATGATTCTAAAGATTGTAGTTGTTGAAGCAGTTGTTGGGAATCGTTGATGGTTGCAAACAATTCGGTCTTGTAGTCTTGGAGGAATGGCTCGTTGGCGGCAGTGCCGTGAACAGCGGTGAAATCCTCTTGTGTTGTCGTGTGGTTGCCGTCGATGCCGTAGCCCACCTGCATGTTTTCGGCAAACTCCTTACGCACGTCGTGTTCAACGGCAGTAAGATGTTGCTCGCAGACAGCTGGGTAGTCCGACAGCAAGGCGATGAGATCTTCTTTGTTGGTAGAGTGGAGCAGCGTGGCAGCAAACTCCCAGACCATCTCGTCATGGCGTGCGTTGAGTTGGGTAAACTCGCGATTGATGTCGTTGAGGGAGAGTTGTTCTTTGACGATATGCTCACAAAGCGTCTGAATCGCTTCTTTGGTTGTCGTCATGCCCAACACGTCAATCCACTCTTGCGCTTTTCCTTCTGTTGAGGTTTGAAGCAGAGAGTTCAAAGTCTGCTGATTGGAGAATGATTTGCCTTTCAGACGTTTCATCAAAGCTGTTGTGAGGAAACGACTGATGGCTTGCTGATAGAGCGTGATGCCCGTTTGCAGATGACGTGGGGTGATGGCGTAACCGTTGATGTCGAAGTTGGTTGATTCGTTGTTGCCAAGCATTTGGTCTAACTGACGAAGCGTCAACAGCGACTTACACATCTTGCCGACGGTGTATGGCGAGAGCATCTCGAAGTTGATGATGTCGTGCTGATGGAGTGGTTTGCGGAGGTCGCGCTTCTGCCATTTTCGCTCATCGCGTAAGGCACCTGCCGACTGAAGGGCTGCGCCTAATTTTATGGAGTAACTACCGTTGCTCTCAATGAGATAGCTGAATGGGTAGTTTTCTGTGTTGCTATGTTTCTGATGACGACCCTTTACCAACGAGAAAGCACCAAAACGGGCTGGCCAAAGGAGGTAGGAGTCGCTGGTGGTCTTGACGCCACGCTCGCAGATGCCTTGATGTGAAGCGCCGAGGCGATACATGTGATTGCTTTGGTTGCTTCCGCTGCCAGCGTTGAAGAAGGAGTAGTAGCCACCGATGAGGAGTGTTGATTTGTGGTGACTGACGGTGAACGGACCTGCAATGATGGCACACGATTCACCATGGAAGAGTTGGCAGTTGGCAAAGATGAGCGATTCGGCAGCGGAGAACTGTTTGCCTACGATGCTGCCTTCGCCAACGAAGGTGCGTTCCAAAAGAGCTCCTTCGGTGATTTGGCTTCCCCAAAGGGTGATGAAGTCTTTGGCAATCACGTTGTCGCCCACCTCGGCGGGAAAACTTTGGTCGGAGACGATGGTGCCGTTTTGAAGTCGTGTGGCGTTATGGATGTTGGCGTAAGGACCGATGTTGACGTTGCGTATCTCTTTGCAACCTACAACCGTGGCGTGTTCGCCAATCGTAAGAAAATCTGATGTGTGGAGTTTGGTCTGTTCGTCGATGGCTCGGTTGAGGGCTTGGACAAGTGGTTCGTTGTTGCGATAGAACGCAAGGAGATAAGCCACCTGAGCCGTGAGCTCCGGACAGAGCTTTACTTCGCGGCCACCAGTTTCGTTGAGCACAGAGACCGTTGTGCCACAGCCAAAAGAACTTTGACCTACGCAAGCTATGCTCTCGCAGTTGAGCACAACGGCGTGGTGTTGGATATGACTGTTGACGATGGCGCGTTCGATATTATAGATGAGTACTTCGTCGTCAACAACACAGTTTTGCAACGTGGCATGGTAGATGCCGTTGGGGAGAACGAGTCCTTCCGAAGTGGTTGTTGAATCGGAGAAGTTGCCGATGGTGTTGGAACCGATAAGAGTCACGCTTTCCAGGCGTGTAACGTCAAAACTGTCTTTCACCTGAATAAGATTCCAGTCGGAGGCTTTACAGTGTTGTTGCTCTAACGTTGCAATCTCTTGTGTACTGAGATGTCTGTAGGTATCGATTCGCATGAGACTATGATTTTCGTTGTTGAATCAGTTGGTTGATAGCCTCAACCACTTGTTCGGGTGCAATGGCGTGAAGACAGGCGTAGTCGCCACGCAGACAAGGTTTGTTGCCATAGGCGGAGCAAGGACGGCAGGGTAACTCCGTCTGCAGTTGGATGGCATCTTTCGTCTGCCAACCCAAGAAGCCGCAATAGGGATGGGTGGCCCCCCAGATGGAGACCGTTGGGGTGTGGGTGAGTGCAGCGAAGTGCATGTTGGCTGAGTCCATAGAGAGCATCACGTCCAGTTGAGCCATACGTTTTAGTTCTCCTTCCATGCCACCTAACTGTTTTGCCGATTGGGTGTTGGGATAGCGGCTGCACCAGTCGTTGATGACTTCCATCTCTTTACTTCCGCCGCCAAACAGTAAGATGCGGGTGCTGGGTTGCTGACTAAGTAACTCCACCACTTTCTCCATCTTCTCCAGCGGATAGATTTTTCCTTGGTGTTGGGCGAAAGGGGCAATGCCTATCTCGATGCCTTCGGTTGGAGTCTGTTTCGGATAGATTGGGGTTGGGAAATCCAATGGAATATCGTAGCCCAATTTCTTGAACACCGACTGATAGCGTTCGATGACGGGACGGATAGGGGCAAAGACTTTGTCCTTCTTGCGGGTGAGTTGCTTGCGTTCCCGTTTCCCTTTGTTGATGGTGGCAATCTTTTTGCCTCGCAGCCAGGCATTGAGGGCGATGCGACGGGAACGGAACAATCCGTGGAGGTCGGCAACGGCGTCAAACTGACGGATGTTCAACTCGCGCATCAGTCGCTGCCAACCGAAATGCCCGTTGTGCTCTCCTTTGAAGTCGGCGCCGAGAAACTTGACATTCTCGGGCATCGTGGCAAAGAGTGGGGCGCAGTTTTTCTTGCTCAGAAACGTAATCTCCGTGTCGGGATACTGACGGGCAATGGCCAGTACCAAAGGTATCGACATGGCCACATCGCCGAGGGCGGAAAATCGTATGACGAGCAGTTTGTTCATATCGTGTTACTTGCCAGCGTAGAGCACAGGGTTCAAGGCTGGGTCGTTGTACATTTTCATCTGTTTGTAAACCTTCATCACCACCTCGCCGCTCTCAAGGTTTTCCATGAGTTGCTGGATGGCGGTGGAGAGGTCTTCTTGTTGCTGAAGCAAGACGTTGAGCTTGGCTTGACATTTCTCTCGGTGTTCAGCCGTTGCCTCTGTGCGCTCCACTTCCACGTTCATGTGGTAGATTTTGAGTTGGAGGATAGAGAGGCGGTCAAAAGCCCAGGCAGGTGTCTCGGTGTTGAGGCGGGCGTTGGCTTTTGGAGCTATGTTGTGGTATTTCTCCCAGAAATAGCTGTCAATCATCTCCACGAGGTCGGTGCGGTCTTGGTTTGACTTGTCGATTCTGCGTTTGATGACCAAAGCCTCTGCTGGTGAGATTTGTGGGTCGCGGATGATATCTTCCAGATGCCATTGAACGGTATCTATCCATGCTTTGTGATAGAGGTGGAACTCGATGGTGGCTGCGGCATACGGATTGGACATCGGGGTATCAACGTTATCGGTTTTGTGATAGTTGTTGATAGCTTCGCGGAAGATTTGTATGCTTTGTTCTGTGAAAGTCATACTAAGTAATAGTGGTTAGAATGAAAGAATGAAAGGGCTTACCGCCGAAGCGATAAGCCCGTATTGGTTGATAATTAGAATCTGTAAACGACATTCAAGGAAATGTCATCCATGAATGAGGTGGTGTGGGTAGACAGACCTGCTACGCCGCAAGCGAAAGCCCAACCATAACTTGGGTTGTAAACTGTACCAAGGAGACCAACAGTAGCTGAGAAGTCTACTTGTGGATGAACTCGGAAACGAAGTTGTGGACGAATGCCGATGCATGCAATATCTGCATAATCGTCGAAGATCAGGTCGCCGCCAGCCAAGAGGTCGATGTAGACGGTGCCGTTGTTCCAAGGAGTGAAACGGAACCAAGCCTGAGCTGTTCCGTGGGTGCCGAAGTAGTTGGTGGTGATGACGCCAAGACCAGCTTGAACGGCCATCATGTCATTGAACTCATAGCCGGCCATTGGAGAGAGGGTGAAAGCGAAGTTTCTGTCAGCTGTTCCGATGCCTGCTGAACCGCCCAAATACCATTGAGCGTTTGCTGCTGTGCCGATTGTGAGGCAGAGCGCGAGGATTGCGAATAATTTCTTCATAATGTTTGATTGTTTGAAGAGTTAATTATAATGTTGATTTTATTTGTTTTCTTGTCCACGACAAGGGGGCAATTCGCGGAAGATGCCTTTGCGTTTGAGGAAACGGCGTTCTTTCCCTTTGCGGTCTTGTTCGTTTTTGGCTTTGTTGCCCGATATCACGATGGTGCCGTCTTTCTCTTCTTTGGCGTAGTAGTAGAATTCGTCTTCGCCTTGAAGAATCTGCCAGCCGTCAACGGTGTAGGTCTTGTGGCCGCGCTCGTCACCAATCAGACGGATGGTGAGAATGGTGCCATCGGGAAGTGTCACCTCAATAGGATAAGGTGGGGCAGGCACGCCGCTGTTGTTGGCAAAAACTGCGCCCGTGGCAAGGAGCCAGAGGCAGAGAATTGCGATAATCTTTTTCATAATGTTGTCTCGTTTTGTGTTTTTATCGGTTGAGTCAAGTCGCCTTGGTCGAAGAGGGTAGGGCAGGCAGAGTCCATCTGTTCGAAAACCGTTCGCATCAAAATCTCGCGTACACATTTAGACGTGTTGCGGATGCGGAAACGCTTCACGTAGAGCTCCAACATCTTCTTCTCCTGATCGTTGAGGAGGATGCTGAGGCGATGCTCGCGTTTCAGCGGTTGTCTCATCAGAGGCTCTTTCTTGCTTGCTTTCTTCTTCGCTTTCATGGTTGCCAAGGTGTTGATTCGAAGAATTATCCTACGGTTACGCCAGCGTGAACTGGTTTGGAAGGGGTGACGAGCACCAATTTGCCATCGGCATCCACGGCAGAGAGAATCATGCCTTGACTCTCCACACCTTTCAGTTTGCGTGGTGGGAAGTTGGCGATGAAGAGCACCTGCATGCCTACCAACTCCTCTGGGTTTGGATAGCTCTGTGCGATGCCGGAAACGATGGTGCGGTCGGTGCCTGTGCCGTCGTCGAGGGTGAACTGCAAGAGTTTGTCGGCCTTAGGCACTTTGATGCAAGCCTTGACGGTAGCTACGCGGATATCGTTCTTCTCCCACTCCTCGAAGGTGGTGTTGGCTTTGATAGGCTCTGGTTGGAAGGCAGCCAGTTCGTTGGCTTTCTTCTTGTCCTCAAGTTTCTGGAGTTGGAGGTTGATGAGGTCGTCTTCAATCTTGTTGAAGAGCAACTCAGGTTGAGCAATCTCAGCACCTGTAGCCATGAGGTCGAAGTTGCCGAGCATGGTCCAGTCGATATTGCCGAGGTGGAGCATGTCGCGGAGTTTCTTTGAACTGAATGGAAGGAATGGCTCGAAGGCGATAGAGAGGTTGGCAGCAATCTGAAGTGCGATATTCATGATGGTTGCGGTGCGCTCCATATCGGTCTTGGCGAGTTTCCAAGGCTCCATGTCGGCAAGGTATTTGTTGCCGATGCGGGCAAGGTTCATAGCCTCACGTTGTGCCTCGCGGAAACGGAAGTTGTCGATGTTGGCGGCAATGTTCTCAATGGTCTTGGCAAACTCGGCAAGGGTCTCCTTGTCGTAGTCGGTCAACTCGCCACGCACTGGCACTTTGCCTTCGAAGTATTTGTGGGTAAGCACCAAAGCACGGTTGATGAAGTTGCCGTAGATGGCCACCAACTCGCTGTTGTTGCGTGTCTGATAGTCTTTCCAGGTGAAGTCGTTGTCTTTGGTCTCAGGAGCGTTGGCAGTCAAGACGTAACGGAGCACATCTTGTTGGCCAGGCATATCCTCCAAGAACTCGTGCAACCATACGGCCCAGTTCTTTGAAGTTGAGATTTTGTTACCCTCAAGGTTGAGGAACTCGTTGGCAGGCACGTTGTCTGGGAGATTGT
>CALEJM010000109.1 GCA_937898265.1 uncultured Porphyromonadaceae bacterium | reverse complement strand
TTGAATAGGAGTGTTGTCATCATCCAAATCTTTATATTCGATTTTATAATAGCCAAAAGAACCATCATTTAGTCTGTTTTGAGTGTTAATCCAGAACCTTTCTATATCTTGCATAGCAACACGAGTCTCATAAAAAGGTCTTTTAAAAATATCAGGCCAGTTTGGAATAGGTATTTTTTTACAAATGGATTGGTTTCTAGCATAAGAATCGTTCACAAAACTTATATAAAGATAAATTTTCCAATCAATAAACTCTTTTTTAATCTGTTCTGCACTAAGCGTTGTAAAAGTAACGGTTTCAATTGTCTTAGAATGTAACACTTTTTCTTTAATGTACTTTTCACAAGCCTGCTGAGCCTTTTCTTCTTCCGACTTACAACTAAAGAGAGAAATTACCAAAAGGACTAATAGAGAGATAAAAATTCTTTTTTTCATAGGAGATAAAATCCACATTTAACAATATGGTGCAAAGATACATCATTTTTTTGAGACGACAAGCACAGTTCAAAGTTGTTATAAAACTCTCTTATCAAAGAGTTCACTTTTTCAACAACAACAAACTATACAACTCAACTAATTTAGAGCAAACGAAAAAACAACCCAAGCAAAAAAAGTAGTATATTTGCAACTCAATACTTATCAAATAAAAAACATTAAAACAACATGGAAAAAGTTCTAGTTTTTCTTTTATCACTGACTTTATTAGCATGTGGAAATCAATCAAGTAAGTCAAAAAGTAATGTTGCAGAAACTCAAGATGAGTTTTCGAAATTTGAGCAAAAATTAAAAGCGGACTTAGATGATTTACAAAGTCAGCTTCCATCCGAAATTTACGATGGAGCATGGATCTGGTCTGCGAAGTATAGCGATAAAACTTTGCATTTCGTCATGAAATTCAATAGTTACATAGCAGGTTTTATGGATAATAATGCCGCTCGAATGGACGAAATCAAGAAACAAATGGTAAAACTTTTGGAGGATGATGCACAAAAATTGGCAGACAACGGCTGTTCTTTGATTTTGGAATTTAGATCTTTTGAAGATAATTCCTTCTTACTCTCAGCTGAGATTTTACCAGAAGACATTGCTCAATACATAAAAGAGCTTGAGGCTTCTGCAAGTGTTGATGTTGGCAACAGAAGCCTTTCTTATTACAAAAACGGTTTTGAATCAGACAATGCAAATCTCCCTATTCGTATAGACGAAATCACCACTTACTTTAGAGTAAGTATGCCGGAAAACATCGTATATTATGACTATTATATGGATGATGACTATCTAGATATTGTCTTAACAGATGATGAAATCAGCCGTGATTTTAAGACAGAAATCAAGCAAAATTTCATTTCTAGAATGAGAGAATTAATGATAGTTCCTGAGACACGCCAAGATATGAAAACATATCAAATAAAATTTTGCATACGCTATTACTTTCGCTCAAGCAAGAAGTTAGGAACAAGCATAATGATTGATCCTGTAACAGAAATTTTGTAATATCATTATTCACATAAAGAAAAAGCGAGGTCTATGCCTCGCTTTTTCTATTTTAAGGAATTATACAATCCCCATAATTTGGACAAGAAAAACGGCCCTAATCTCCCCAAATACCATCGCCTCATCGCCTTATAGCCAGTTTTCGTTCTCGTTTTCGTTGGAATTCTTCGCCGTGCGAAAGTTTCGAGAAAAAGTAGTATCTTTAGATAAGATAGGCTGCACCTCGGGATAAAAAATAAAATGAATTTTATTTTGTTCTCCACTCGGTTTGCACTATCTTTGTGGCGTTAAATATTTAGAGATTGGTTGTAAAAATCACTAAAATCACAAGTGTATAAGATAGCATAGAAATCCTACTAACATGATGAAGAAAAAGACTCTTTTAACTATTACATTTCTATTGACAGGAATCGTCCTGTCTTTCAGCCAAGAACGCATTCAGATGCGGCTTGAATCATCTGGAATTTATACAGTTCCATGTGAGGTCAATGGATTAAAATTACGCTTCGTGTTCGACACTGGTGCTGCTGATGTCCATCTTTCTCTATTGGATGCGGCGTTCATGCTTAAGAATGGGTATCTTGAGGAAGATGACTTCTTGGGAACAGAAACATACTCCATGGCCGACGGAACCATAGCAGAAAACGCTTTGGTTAACTTGAAATCTATTAAGATCGGCAATACAATTCTTCGTAATGTAACAGCTTGTGTCTCTTCTAAAATAGATGCTTCTTTGCTCTTAGGACAATCTGCTTTACAGAAACTTGGAGCATATGCCATAGATGGATCAACCTTGATACTTAGTGGCAAAACGACAACAACAAGCAGTTACACTACAACTACTTCTACAACCTCAAATAACATAGCCTCGTCAACAACACCAGACTCTATCATCTACGACATGTCTGGCAAAATCGTTTCAGCGAAGTACACGGGTAAAGGAAAGAAAGTCTATAAATCAGGCAGCGTTTTTATTGGTACTTTTAAAAAAGGTCTGGAAGAGGGATTTGGCATATACACAAGTTCTAAAGGCTTTAAGTACGAAGGAAACTTTGTTCATGGCAATATGTCAGGAAAAGGAATTATGTATTTTACTGATGGTTCTCGATACGAGGGAGACTTCGTAAACAATCATCAAACCGGTAAGGGTACGTATTATTATAACAACGGACGCGAATATATGGGTGACTTTGTAAATGATGCATATGAAGGATATGGAACATTTACTTGGCCCTCAGGAGATAAGTATGTTGGAGAATTTAAAGGTGGATTCCGTAATGGCAAAGGCACATATTATTGGGCTGATGGTGATAAATATTACGGAGACTGGAACAACGGAAATAGGACCGGCAAAGGAACCTATTACTGGACGAATGGTAATAAATATTATGGAGATTGGGACAAAGGCGAAAGAACTGGCAAGGGAACTTTTTATTGGAAAAATGGAGATAAATATGTAGGCGACTTTATAAAAGGAGAACGCACAGGAAAAGGTATCTATTATTGGGCTAACGGAAGCCGATACGAAGGCGATTTTGTAAAAGGCAACAGAGAAGGTCAAGGCACTCAATATAATACTGACGGCAGTATAAAGCAGGGCACATGGCATAACAATGAATATATAGAGCCGTCTTATTCTACATACTCATCGTATAATGATATTGATGATAATGACGATGGTTATTACGACGATGACGATTACTACAACTACAAATATAGTCAAGCCAACAATTTTATTCCTGTTGGTGATCCGAAATACTATCTGGCAACGACAACAACATCATTGAACCTCCGCAGTTGCCGTTCAACAGAATGTGATATTCTAGCAAGAATCCCTGCGAACTCAACAATTATGATTGAAGTTTATGGCAGTGAGGATTTTGTAAAAGCAGTATACATAGATGAAGACATAGAGGGATATGTAAGCAAAAAATACCTCTCACATCTTGAACAGCTAAAAATTAATGAAAAAGGTTCTTTAGAGGTTGTTGGAAAGTCTAACAGCTATTACAATCGTTCAGAAATCACATTTGAGAATGGAAGCAACGAGACCATTACCATTGCTATGGGAAATACGACGTGCAAAATAGGACCTCGTGGAAAGAAAACAATCACAATTTCACCAGGTACATATACTCTAAGAGCATCCTCTCCTGGTGTAACTCCTTATATCAGTAAAGAAACAATAGAAGGAGGCTATGAATACTCTTGGTATTTCTATATAAGGACAATCAAGTTATAAACACGAGAGCACTTGGATACGAACAATCAGTTCATTGGTAATCATTCTATTAAATAAAAAAAGCGAGGTCTATGCCTCGCTTTTTATTTTTGGATGCCTTAGATCAGACTATCTTTAGCAGAAAAATTGGGATAAAATTGGCGAAGCTCCTATAACAACTCCAGGTTATGGACCTGGTAATGGGGGACAGCACCAATTCTTTCTAGGTGCAAAGATACAACTTTTTCTGGAATACATGCAAATCTGGAACACACAAAAATAGTGTTTGAGTATTTTCTGCTGACATTGCCGAGGTGGTCGGGAACTCCGTGATATTTTCTGCGAACAGAGTTTTTGAAACCTTGGGAACAGTTTTTTTCAAAGCAACACAGGCTACAATTCACTACCCTATCGCCTAATCGCCCTATCAAAAGTCCCATTTAACCACATAGTTCGTACCTTTTTTTGTCGAAATACGGGAACTCCGTTTCACAGAGGTGTGTTGAAACTGCGGGTAAAACCATCGGCAAAAAGGGCTGTTGCATCGCTTTTGTGGCCTATGAGAGCACCAAATTCACGAATTCTGTGCCCTTACCAGCCTTCGGCATGGTAGGTGCTTTGGAGGAAAAAACATTGTAATCCATTGTGTGTAATGATTTTAGGTTTGTTAGCATTTGAATAATCTAACAGTCTAACAGTCTAACAGTTGTTTTTTGAGAGGTATCTATTTTGAGTTTTCTCTCTTTTTATATATATAATATATTAATATATAATAAGTTATATAATAAATAAGAAGAAAAGAAGAGAGGTGTGATACCTCTTTTTTATCTGTTAGACTGTTAGGTGTTAGTTAAAATTGTTTTAACATTTAGATTCTCGTCATCCTTACAATCTGACTGATTTCACGAAGTAGCTTGCAGCAGTAGCTCATAAAGGCCAGCGTCTTGTTGCCTTTCTCTACCGAGCAACTCAGGCTACGGTTCGGCATACTCAAGCAAGCTTACCTCTTCCGTTATCTGCAGACGAGAACACCTTAAACTTCCCATTAAGGTTATCGTTCCCGTTCAAAGGATAGCGAGTCAAGACTTACGCGCACAAAAAAAAGACTCACCTCTTCCGAGGCAAGTCTTTTCTGTATTATCGGGGAAGGAGTTATTTCTTCACCAGTTTGGCGGTCTGGCGCAAGCCGTCGTTGGAGGTAACGGTGATGTAGTAGATGCCCGTTGCCAAAGCAGAGGCGTCTAAGCGATAGCGCTCTTGCTGCTCTGGGAGTTCAACGGCTGCCACGAGGCGACCGTTGACGTCGACAATCTGCAGGCGAGCCACGCCGTGGTAGGCTTCCAACTCCAGCGTGGTGAAATCGGCCACTGGGTTTGGAACAACCTGGAATTCGCTCTCGCGAGTGATTTCAAGGCCAGAGCCTGTTCTAACGATCACAACGGTGTCCGGACGATTGTTGATATCGCCACCCACAACGATAGTGCCATTGGCAACGGTAGCGCCTTGTGGATAGGCAATGGAGCAATCTGTCAAGGTGATGTCGTTGAAGGCTCCAATGCCGTAATAAGCCGAATAAGCAGTCACGTTACTGTTTTCGATGGTGAGATGCTCCATGCCGTTGCCGCCGATGCCGTCGGCCATTCCGTTGGTTTTGCTGCCAGCCTCAACCGTTGTGTTGAGAATCTTGAGCGAGAGGTTAAGGTCTTCGCCGTAGCCAAAGCTGAGGCGGTCGCATTTCAGCTGACCGGCACCAGTCATCGTCACGTTGACATCGGCGTTGGCAGGACAGGTGAAGTCGACGATACGGTTGTTGCCCACGAGGTTGACGGTGAGGTTAGGACTAACGAATCTCTCGTTGAAATAGATATCGCTATTCATCACCACGTTGTCGAGACGGAGCACCTTGGTGGCAGGGTCGTAGGAAACGGTGCCAAGATTGAGGATTGGACAGTCGGCATGGGTGAAGTTGGTGTTGTTGTCGCTGGAGATTTCCACATTGCCCACCACGATGCCGTAGTTGGTTGCGTTGGTAGAGGTGGAATAGAAGTGCATGTTTGGCAAACCAGAAGGGGTGTAGCCAAAGATAGTGTTTACACTGAAATCAACGTTATCAATATTGTAGATTTGGGTAGCAAAATTTAGGTTGTCGGCGAAATGCCAAGATGAGCGATTCACTGAAGTATATGAGTGGTCGATGCCATAGAGGTCAGAGAAATATATTCCTGGATCGCCAGTTTTGTCGAGCACACAGACCAAGAGGTTGTCGGTTCCGTTGTAATTGAATGGCACTTGGAAGTTGATATCGTTCCAGCCCAATGTCAAAGAGAGATGACCATCGAACACTTTGGTCATATTCCAAGCACTCTCGTAGTCGCGACAAAGGATATTGGTTCGGCTGCTATTGGCAAGATAGACTTCGAGATCTTTCTCGATGGTGGAGTTGGTGTGCTGAGAGTCCATGTTGCTCACCTTGATGTCCAAACGACGAATCGCACCGCTCATACCTACCTCGGTAGGTTTGTAGAGCATCTGAGCAATGCCATATTTGCTGATTGAACCAACAAACGCATTGACGTCATCATGAAAATCCGATTCATCCACGTTGAAGGCAGCAGGTGTGGTATAGAAACGAATTGTTGGGCAAGTCACGGCATAAGGAGTGAACACCTCGCATGCCAAGAGCGAATTGAGGCCCGAACGCCAGTCGGTGGTGTTCACGCTAACCATTCGTCCTTCGTTGTCGGAATTGGAAGATTGGATGTTGGCAGACGACATAGAAGTTGGGTTTCCCGTGCCGGTCTTGTCGTAGATGGTAATCATCAAGTTCTGGTTGGTCTGAGGATGGTAATAGAACGGCGAGGAGCAAGGAATCACCAAAAATCCACCTCTGTCGGCATCTACCCAACCGTCAAACACCTTGGTACCGATATTGGTCTCAAAGGTATTGGATGAGTAGGAGCTGGAGGCTGTGATGGCCAGATAGACCTCGAGATTGCGATGGAAAGGGATGCCGGCTTCAGCGGCCGCGGTATCGCGACACATTGCCAAGGCGTAGATGGTATCGTGATAAATAACCACAGACTGCAAGACGCTCCTTGGAACAATGAATTGGGAGCAACTAATTTGGGCAGAAGTATTGGTGATGCTCGATTGGTAAGCAAAAGTATGATATCCCAAATCGTCACGGAGATATCCGTACTGATAATACTCTGCCGAAACTGGCAGAAGACAGAAACAAGCTGTCAATAAGATTAGAAATTTCTTCATTTTCATTTGTGTTGAATTATTCTGTGCAAAATTAGATAAAAAAAAAAAAAAAAATGCAAACTTTTTCGGTTACAAAATAAGAGATGCGATTCTGTTTTTTGTTTTGACCACGAAAATACTGGCGCTTTCTTCTTGCACGAACCAAGAATTATCTTTAATTTTGTAGTCACAAATATCACGATACAATATATTATTATGATGCACACCAAAGCAACGCTATTGATGATACTCGCAACCCTCCTGATGGTGGGCTGCAACACCCCGCAACGCGACGACGAGAACACACGTTCCTTCAAGGTCAACGACGTCACCTTCAGGATGAAACGCGTTGAGAAAGGCACCTTCGCCATGGGAGCCACCTCCGAGATGGACAACCCTTGGGACGAGGAGAAACCTGTTCACACCGTCAACCTCACCCACGACTACTGGATGGGCGAGACCGAGGTGACACAAGAGCTCTGGCAAGCGGTGATGGGCAAGAATCCTTCGGAGTTCAAAGACCCTAAAAACCCCGTCAACAAAGTCAACTGGAACGACTGCCACGACTTCATCAGCAAACTCAACGAGCTGACCGGCATGACGTTCCGTCTCCCAACAGAGGCTGAATGGGAGTTCGCTGCCCGCGGCGGCAACCTCTCCAACCACACCCAATACAGCGGCAGCAGCAATGCCGACGAGGTGGCCTGGTGCAACACCGACTACCCAGGCGCCGTTGCCACCAAGAAACCCAACGAATTGGGCATCTACGACATGACAGGCAACATGTGGGAGTGGTGCGAAGACTACTCGGGCGACTACACCTCCGCAACACAGAACAACCCCACCGGTCCGGCTTCGGGCTACGACCGCATCTACCGTGGTGGCGGATTCAATGTTCGCGCCTGGTACGGACATATTTCTTACCGCGGATTTGCCGCTCCAACCAAAAGTCAGAACGACTTAGGGCTCCGTCTGACTCTCACTTTGACAGAATAGCAGCCGCAGTAGGTCTCGCAACCCACTCACACTGCGACCATTACAACGTAAACACCGTTGCTCGATATTTTTCTGAAAAAAGATGCAGAAAGATTTGGTCATATCAGCAAAATGCACTACTTTTGCATCGCTTTTCCGAGCAACCTCGGGCGTTTAGCTCAGCTGGTTTAGAGCATCTGCCTTACAAGCAGAGGGTCGGGGGTTCGAATCCCTCAACGCCCACACAAGACTTGACTACTCAGTCAGGTCTTTTTTCTTTTATATACACTATCGATAAAAGATACCCCATACTATTTTCATAAAAGCAGAGAAATTCGTATCTTTGCGGTTCAATAAACAAAGACGGGACACGCTCCCTATCACATAGAAAATCAGTCAACACAATGAGAAAAACAAGAGTAAGATTTGCTCCGTCTCCAACCGGTCCGCTCCATATCGGCGGCGTGAGAACAGCACTTTACAACTACCTCTTCGCTATGCAGCAGGGAGGTGACATGATTCTCCGTATCGAAGATACCGACTCCACACGCTTCGTGCCAGGAGCCGAAGATTATATCAAAGAAGCCCTCGAATGGTTGGGCATCCGCTTCACCGAAGGCGTGGGCTACGGCGGCAACTATGGTCCATACCGCCAGAGCGAACGTCGCGACATCTACAAGGTGCACGTTCAGCAACTTCTCGACAGCGGTCACGCCTACATCGCCTTCGACACCCCAACACAACTGGAAGAGAAACGTAAGGAGGTGGCCAACTTCCAATACGACGCCACCACCCGTCTGCAGATGACCAACTCGCTGACCCTCTCCAAAGAAGAGGTTGACGAACGCATTGCCCGCGGCGATGTCTATGTGGTACGCGCCAAGATTGAGCCAGGCGAGAACATCGTGGTTCACGACCTCATCCGCGGCGACGTGACTATCAACTCCTCAATCCTTGACGACAAGGTGCTCTACAAATCTGCCGACGAACTGCCAACCTACCACTTGGCCAACATCGTTGACGACCACCTGATGGAGGTGACACACGTCATCCGTGGCGAGGAGTGGTTGCCAAGTGCTCCGCTCCACGTGCTCCTCTACCGTTTCTTCGGCTGGGAAGAGACCATGCCACAGTTTGCCCACCTCTCACTCCTCCTCAAACCAGAAGGCAGCGGCAAACTGAGCAAACGCGACGGCGACCGCCTCGGCTTCCCTGTGTTCCCACTCAACTGGACAGACCCAGCAACTGGTGCTATCAGCAGCGGCTATCGTGATGCCGGCTACTATCCAGAGGCTGTAGTCAACTTCCTCGCCTTGCTGGGATGGAACCCCGGCGACGACCAAGAGCTGATGACCATGGACGAACTCATTGCCAAGTTCTCGCTCCAACGCTGCGCCAAGAGCGGTGCCCGTTTCGACTACGAGAAGGGCAAATGGTTCAACCACACCTATCTCCAGCAGCACGACAATGCCGACCTCGCCAAAGACTTCCTCCCTTTGGTTCAAGAGAAAGGCTTCAACCCATCGATGGAGACCCTCGAGAAGATTGCCGGCTTCATCAAAGGTCGCCTGACCTTCGTCTCCGACTTCTGGACCAACGCCTATTTCTATTTCCAGGCACCAGAGGAATACAACGAGAAAGACCGTCAGAAACGCTGGAAAGAGGCCACTCCAGACATTATGAAGCAGCTGCATGCCTTCCTTGAGACTATGACCGAAGAGGAGTTCCTGAATATCTCTGAGTCAGAGGTCAAGGTCACCACCTGGTGCAACGAAAGCGGCTTCAAGATGGGCGACGTGATGAACCCATTCCGTCTCACCCTCGTCGGCGAGATGAAAGGTCCTCATATCTTTGAAATCACCTCTATCCTTGGCAAAGCAGAGACCTTGAAACGTCTCCAACGCGCCATCGACACTTTGTAACACCCCCCTATCGGACTCCACGGGGTCCGAATCATGCAGAAAGTTGGGTCTCCGTGCCCGACTTTCTGCTTTGTTTCTTAACGATGAACGAAGCAACTGCCACATACATAGAGAATCACCTCGGCGACTCTGTCCGCAACCTCGCCTTGAAATCGGCACCCAACGATGTCGACAAAGCCCTTGCGTTGCAACAGATTACCGCCCGACAGTTGCTGAAAGACAAAGTCCCCTCGTGGGCACAGAACAGCAGGTTGCTTTTTCCGCCTCGTCTCAACGTTGAGCAATGCTCTTCGGAGCTGACCGCCAACTACAAAGCTTCGCTCATCGACTCAGGCACCTCGCATACCGACCTCACCGGCGGCATGGGCATCGACTGCTGTTTCCTCTCCCGAAGATTCCGCGAGAGTCATTACGTTGAGATGCAGGAGCCGCTTTGCAACCTGATGAGTCATAACGCTCAGGAACTTGGTGCCCACATCGTGGTTCACAACACCACAGCCGAAGAGCATCTGGCATCCATCACCGAAACCCAAGACCTCATCTTCATTGATCCCGCCCGACGCAACGAAGCGGGCATGAAAACGGTGCTGATCTCCCAATGCACCCCGAACATCGAGCCGATGTGGGACGAGATGCTCAACAAGGGAAAAACCGTGATGGTGAAACTCTCACCGATGCTCGACATCCAACTCTCCCTCAAGGCGCTCAGTCACATCAAGGAGGTTCATGTCGTGGCTGTTGACGGCGAATGCAAGGAGTTGCTGCTGATTGCCCAAAGAACGTTTGACGGCAAGCCTTCGCTCCATTGCGTTGAGTTAGGCAAACACCCCCAGCAGTGGGAGTGGTCAACGTGTCAAGACGAGACCCCCTACGAAGGGGCAACGGAACTGAAGCGTTATCTCTTTGAGCCCGACGTAACCATCATGAAGGCAGGCATGTTCAACGCCATTGCCGCTGCTTTCCAACTCGCCTCACTCGACCCCAACACCCATCTGCTGACTGGCGACGAGTCCACCGAGACATTCTTTGGCCACCGTTTTGAAATTGACGTAGTTCTTCCGTTTAACAAACACGCCGCCAAGATTCTCCCCGACGCTTGGAAGAAAGCTAACGTCACAACACGAAATTTCCCTGTGGGTGTCGATCAGCTGAGAAAGCAACTCAAAATATCGGGATTCAGCAACAACTATATCTTTGGAGTCACGTTTCAAAAGAAGCATCTGCTGTTGCTTTGCCACAAATTATAGAATAATGTGACCGCCATGCTACTTTTTCTCCACGAAAAGCTTTAATAAAAGAGGTAAAATTCTTACCTTTGTCCCCAAATAAAACATACACAATTATGTCAGATTCTGTAGTTATCATTCCAACTTATAACGAGAAAGAAAACATTGAGAATATCATCCGTGCCGTTTTCAATCTCTCACATCCGTTTGACATCCTCATCATCGACGACGGCTCGCCCGACGGCACCGCTGCGATTGTGAAACAGCTTCAAAATGAGTTTCCTGAGCGTCTTCACCTGGTTGAGCGTTCCGGCAAGCTTGGTTTGGGCACCGCCTACATCAGAGGCTTCGAATGGGTCTTGGAACACGACTACGAATACGTCTTCGAGATGGACGCCGACTTCTCTCACCCCGTTCCAAAACTCCTCGAACTCTACGACGCTTGCGCCAACAAAGGCTTCGACGTTGCCGTTGGTTCACGCTATGTGGGCAACGTGGTAAACGTGGTCAACTGGCCAATGGGTCGCGTGATGATGTC
>CALEJM010000108.1 GCA_937898265.1 uncultured Porphyromonadaceae bacterium | reverse complement strand
GGTTGTGAAGCTGCGTCAGCGGCTGCCAACTTAGGTAGCAAGACGCTGCTGATTACGATGGACATGAACAAGATTGCGCAGATGAGTTGCAATCCTGCTGTTGGTGGTATTGCCAAGGGTCAGATAGTTCGCGAAATCGATGCCTTGGGTGGTATGATGGGTTTGGTGACCGACGCCACAGCTATCCAGTTTCGTATGCTCAACCGCTCGAAAGGTCCTGCTATGTGGAGTCCACGCTCTCAGAGCGATCGTCAGCAGTTTATCATCAAATGGCGTGAGATATTAGATGCAACCCCTAATCTACATATTTGGCAAGACACAGTCACCGAATTTCTCGTTGAAAACGGCGAATTTTGTGGCGTAGTCACCTCTTTAGGTGCCGTCTTCAAAGCTAAATCGTGTGTTTTAACCTCCGGAACTTTCCTGAATGGACTGTTGCATATTGGAAAAACACAAGTGCCAGGTGGTCGTATCTCCGAGCCAGCTTCCTACGGACTAACCGAACAGTTGAAAAACCTTGGATTCATCACAGATCGTATGAAGACTGGAACTCCTGTTCGCATCAACGGCAACACTGTCGATTTCTCTGTGATGGCAGAGCAGCAGGGCGATCAAGACTTCCATAAATTCTCCTATTTGGAACGTAGTCATCGGGTTTTGCAACAACGCAGCTGTTGGATTACTTATACCAACGAGGAAGTTCATGATATTTTGCGAAACTCTTTAGCAGATTCTCCATTATATAATGGGCAAATTCAGAGTATCGGTCCCCGTTATTGTCCGAGCATCGAGACAAAAATTGTTACATTTGCCGACAAAGATCGTCACCAACTCTTTCTGGAGCCTGAAGGGGAAAATACGCAAGAGTTCTATCTGAATGGTTTTTCTTCTTCACTTCCTATCGACGTTCAGTATGAAGCACTCCATAAGATTCCTGGTTTGGAAAAAGCAGAAATCTATCGTCCTGGTTATGCTATTGAGTACGATTTCTTCGTGCCAACACAACTTCATCACACCTTGGAGACCAAACTCATCAAAAATCTTTTCTTTGCTGGTCAAATCAATGGTACGACAGGTTATGAAGAGGCAGCTGGTCAAGGTCTCATTGCAGGTATCAATGCCCACATCAATGTTCACGGGGGAATACCATTTATATTGAATCGCGACGAAGCCTACATTGGAGTCTTGATCGATGACTTAGTGACCAAAGGTGTCGACGAACCTTATCGTATGTTTACCTCAAGAGCAGAGTACCGCATCTTGTTGCGTCAGGATAATGCCGACCAACGTTTGACGGAGCGTGGCTACGAAGTGGGTCTCGTTTCCAAAGAGCGTATAGATACCTATCGTCGTAAACAAAGTTCGGTAGAGCAAATCATCGCTTTGTTGCATGAAACGCCTGTTAAACCTGCTGCCATCAATTCGCTTTTGGAGCAGCTTGGCAGCAATACACTCCAACATTCGGAGAGACTATATAATATGTTACTTCGTCCGCAGTTGGCATTGACCCACCTTTTGGAGTTTTCTCCAGAGATCAACGATATTCTCTCCACGCTCTCTTCAACGATGAGAGAAGAGGTGATGGAGGAGGTTGAGATTGCGGTGAAGTATTCGGGTTATATCAGTCGTGAGCGTGAGATTGCCGACAAACTGAATCGCTTGGAGCATATCAATCTCTCGGAAGATTTCGACTACAACTCCCTTCAGTCGCTCTCTACCGAGGCGCGTCAGAAACTTTCAAAAATCAAACCTCGAACCATCGGACAGGCAAGTCGTATTCCTGGCGTTTCGCCCAGCGACATCAACGTGTTGCTTGTGCTGCTTGGTAGATAATGTTCCACGTGGAACAAATTAAACTTTAGAAATTAAAAATAAACTACTTACGCTATGATTACATTAGAAGATGTGAAGCGTGATGTTCGCACCGTTCCCGACTTTCCACAGAAAGGAATCATGTTCCGCGACCTCACCACAGTATTTCAAAAACCAGAGTACATGCGCTTCTTTGAAGAGACCTTGGCAGAAGAGTACAAAGCCAAAGGCATCACCAAAGTGTTGGGCATTGAATCTCGTGGATTCATTATGGGCGCCGCTTTGGCTTGCCGTCTCAATGCCGGCTTCGTTCCAGTTAGAAAGAAAGGCAAACTCCCAGCTGAGACTATTGAAGTGAGCTACTCAAAAGAATATGGCGTCGACGTTATCGAGATGCACAAAGACTCACTCACCGAAAACGACGTCGTATTGATTCACGACGACCTCCTCGCCACAGGCGGAACAATGAAGGCTGCCATCGAATTGGCAAGAAAATTCGGTGTTAAAAAGATTTATGTGAACTTCCTTGTTGAACTCGACGACCTCAAAGGACGCGATATTTTGGGTGCCGACGTAGAGGTTTCATCATTGATTCACTACTAAACAGCGATTGTAACTCTTTAGACATTACTATTTTATAGTCGTAAAGATACGCCCCATGCTTTTCCTAACTATTATTAGGAGGCATGGGGTCTCTTTTTGACAAAAAAATAGTATCTTTGCCCCATAAAAAAACAACGAAAACCACGGAGCCATCGGAAAGATGCATAAGAATACCACCTTTTCAACCCACTCCAGATAAAATCAAAAAATCGTATGAGCAAAATCATAGCAGTAGCAAACCAAAAGGGCGGTGTTGGTAAAACCACCACCAGCATCAACCTCTCTGCCTCTTTGGCGGCGCAAGGCAAGAAAGTCCTTGTGATTGATGCCGACCCTCAGGCCAACACCTCGTCGGGCTTCGGCGTTGACATCCGTCAGGTTCAGAACTCCATCTACGAGATGCTTGTGGACGGCATCGCCTTCGACAAAGCACTCATCCACACCGAATACGAAAACATCGACCTCATCCCTTCGCACATCGACCTCGTTGGTGCCGAAATTGAGATGCTCGAAATCCAAAACAGAGAGATGGTGCTCCGCAATATTCTCAAGACCTCGAAGAAAGACTACGACTACGTCATCCTCGACTGCTCCCCATCATTGGGTCTGATCACCGTCAACTGTCTCACCGCTGCCGACTCCGTCATCATCCCAGTGCAGTGTGAGTATTTCGCCCTTGAAGGAATTGCTAAATTGTTGAATACTATCAAGATAATCAAAGATAAGTTGAACCCGATGATCACGATCGAGGGTTTCTTAGCCACGATGTACGACTCCCGTCGCAGTCTTGACAACCAGGTGCTTAACGAACTTCGTAAGAACTTCGGCGCATTGGTGTTTGAGACCGTCATCCAACGTAACGTGCGTCTCAGCGAAGCACCAAGTTATGGTAAACCAGCACTTTATTACGACGCAAAATCAAAAGGTGCTCAAGACTACATGAAATTGGCAACAGAACTTATCTCCTCTAAGAAATAACTATGAAAAAACAAAGCTTAGGCAGAGGTCTCAGTGCTCTTCTCCCAAGTGAAGACGTACAAACATACGGCAGTTCGTCTATCAGCGAAGTGCCTTTGGAGTTTATCCACCCCAACGAAGACCAACCACGTCGCTTCTTCGACGAAGAGGCTTTGGAAGAACTTGCCGCTTCCATTAAAGAAAACGGCATCATCACCCCAATCACCCTCCGCAAAATCAGCGAAGACAACTACCAAATCATCGCTGGCGAACGTCGTTATCGCGCCTCGTTGGCTGCTGGCATCGAGAAGATTCCAGCCTATATCCGCAAGGCCGACGACGAAGACGTGATGATGATGGCGCTCATCGAAAATATTCAGCGTGAGGACCTTAACGCTATCGAAATTTCACTCTCTTATCAGAAACTCATCGAGATGAGTTCGCTTACGCAAGAGCAGTTGGCTCAAAAGGTGGGCAAGAAACGTGCTACCGTTGCCAATTACCTCCGCCTCCTCAAACTCCCTGCCGAGGTGCAGATGGGACTCAAAGACCAGAAGATAGAGATGGGTCATGCCCGCGCTTTGTTAGGTCTTGACAGTGCCGCTGCCCAGTGCAAAATCTACGAACAGATTATCGCCAACGACTGCTCGGTGCGCAAAACCGAGGAACTCGTCAAACGCTATAATGAGAAACCTGCCAAAGGTCAAGAGAAAAAGAAGATGCTGCCTAAAGAAATCGATGATTTGAAAGGCGCCCTGTCTAAACTTTTCGGCTCTAAGGTTGGTCTTACCTACAGTCAAAAAGGATCGGGTAAAATCTCCATCCCATTTGCCTCCAACGACGAATTGGAGCGTATCATGGAGATGTTCGACAGCATTAAAAAGAAATAACAACAGATAGTTTTGAGACGTTTTTTTGCCATAACAACGCTGCTGATGGTGTTCCTCGCTGCCTTTGCGCAGCAGAACGACACCCTCGCCGTCGTGGTGCCTGACTCTGTCCGTACCACCGATGCCGTCACCCATTTCGAAGTGAAGAGCGTGGGCGACAGTTCTGTTGTCGTTATGGAGAAAAAACCGATGAAAACCACGAGAAAGCAGATGCGAGTAGTGGATGCCGACTCTAGTCTCATCAGCTACAATATGCCAACAACGGTGTTCCGTCCGGTGCCCAGCCGTAGCGTCTGGTACGGTCTGATATTCCCAGGTGGAGGACAAATCTACAACCGCCGTTATTGGAAACTGCCTATCGTCTACACGGGATTCACCGCATTGATTTACGGTGTCAGCCGTACCGGCTCGAGATACAACGAATACGTGCGTGGTTACAGAGACTTCATGGACATTGATCCCAACACGAAGAGTTACGAAAACCTCGTGCCCTACAACTATCCTAACTCCTCCATTGAGTCGTATCTCACGGGAAGAGTAAACAATTTTCGCCGTTACAGAGACCTCTGTATTGTTGGAATCGTGGCGTGGTATGCCATCAGCGTTATCGATGCTTTCGTGGATGCAACACTCGCCGATTTCGACGTCTCCCCAGACCTCTCCATGCGGGTAGGTCCGAAAGTGATGGACAACCCTGAAAATCATTATCGTCCGTCCGTCGGCATGCAGGTGCAGCTCTGTTTTTAGCGAATAGTTTTATCAACCTTAAAAAAGCAAACAAAGATGTTGAAAAAGACGTTCACCATACTTTCGATGATGGTCGCTACAGCCTTCTCAGGTTTAACAGCACAGACCACGAACGAAACCTCTGACATCAACACCACAGCCGAAAGTGGAGTAGAGCAGTTGCGTATCAACCCATCCGACTTCAACTCTGCCCTCGATATCTTGGTGAAAGACTGGTATGTCAGCAACTCCTTCGTCATCGACTGCAAAGGCTCCGGAATGATGATGATCGACTCACTCTCTGAGGGCGAAGTCATCTGTCGTTTGGAGAATATCTCCTTAGGCTTCACCATGCCATACAACGAGACTGTCCTCTCGTTCATCAAATCATATCTCCGTCGTCCTCGTCAGATTGAGTATATGCTCGGTTTGGGCGAGACCTATTACTTCCCTATCTTCGAAGCCGCTTTGGAGAAATACCAGGTGCCACTTGAACTCAAATATCTGCCGGTTATTGAGTCTGCGCTCAACGCCCGTGCCGTCTCCAGTGCCGGTGCCACCGGTCTCTGGCAGTTCATGCTTGCCACCGGTCGTAGCTACGGTTTGGAAGTCAACACCTTGGTTGACGAACGTCGTGACCCTATCAAATCGTCGGAAGCTGCTGCCCACTATCTCCACGACCTCTATTCCATGTACGGCGACTGGCTCTTGGCCATCGCTGCCTACAACTGTGGTCCGGGCAACGTGCAACGCGCCATCCGCAGTTCCGGCGGCAAGAAGACCTATTGGGAAATCTACAACTTCCTCCCACGCGAGACTCGCAACTACGTCCCCATCTTCATCGCTGCCAACTATGTGATGAACTACTATCAGGAGCACGGCATGTGTCCGGCGCGTCCTGCCTATAACACCACCGTCGACACCCTCATGGTCAACGAGCGCGTCCACCTTCAGCAGATTTCCGAAGTGCTCTCTGTGCCACTGGAGGAACTCCGATTCCTCAATCCGCAGTATCGCTACGACATCGTGCCTGGCAACGTGAAATCCTCCTCGCTGGTGTTGCCGATGCACGTCATTGCTGCCTTTGAGCAAAACCTCGACACCATCATCACCTACAAGGCAGAACTCGTCAACCAAAATATGAAGACCACTACAGCCACTACCACCACCAGCAAATCGGGTAGCAGTAGCAGTGGCAGCGGTCACGTCATGTACCACACCGTCAAATCGGGCGAGACCCTCAGCAGTATCGCCAAGAAATATCACACCTCAGTTGATAAAATCAAGAAGTGGAACAAAATCAGCGGCACCATGATTCGTGCGGGCAGTCGTTTGAAAATCTACAAATAACCAATGGCGCAAAAAGTTGAGAAACAGTATTACTCCATCTCCGAGACCTCGAAGATAACGGGTGTCACGCAGCCTTGTCTGAGGTCGTGGGAATCGGAGTTTCCGCAACTCAAGCCCCGCCGTTCCAGTGGTGGAACACGTCGTTATGTTCAGAAAGACATCGACTTGATTCTTACCATCAAGAACATGATGGAGCACGACGGCTACACCCTCAGTGGCGTCAAAGACCGTCTTCGCAGCATCAATATGGACCAGGTGACGCGCTATCGTCAGGCTGTCGACCGACTCTTGGAGATTCGAGCCGAACTGATTGCCATCCGTCGCGAACTCAACCTCACCGAGGCGCTTGCGCAAACAGTCATCGTGCCTGGCGATAACGACCCCAACAAAGAATACTAAGACTCCATGCATAAGTTGTTGAGATATTGGATACTGACAATGCTTTGTCTCCTGACCATCCCTTCCGCGATGAAGGCTCAGGGGGGAGAGCAGGGATTCCTCTTTCTCAACCTTCCCAACTCAGCACGTCAGGCAGCCTTAGGCGGTGGTGGCGTCGCCCTCTATGAGTCCGACCTCAGTCTCACCCTCTACAATCCCGCCACACTCACTGCAGAATCGCATAACGTATTATCGCTCAACTACTCCAACTACCTCACCGACGTCAATATCGGTTCTGCCCTCTATGCTCGCAACATAGGCAGCGACAAGAACCACCTTGCGTGGGGCATCAATTTCCTTGACTACGGTAAGTTTCAGCGCGTCAATGCCGAAGACCTCCTTCTCGGCAGTTTCTCTGCCAAAGACATTGCGTTGAACATACTCTATACGCGCGACATCGCCCCTTGCCTCTCGGCGGGTGTCAACGTCAAGCCTTTCTTCTCGTTCTACGACCGCTACCACGCTGGCGGTCTGGCGGTTGACCTCGGTATGAACCTCCATCTCGAAAAAGCCTATTTTTCAGCCGGATTGGCAGTACGTAATATCGGTTGGCAATTTGGTGGTTTCCACTCCAAAGACGGAGTCACCGCTCGTGAGCCACTTCCACTCGACATCCAGCTCGGCATCTCGCAGCGTCTGCCGCATGCCCCATTCCGCCTCTCGCTCACCCTCCACAACCTGCAGCGCTGGCGCATCTCTCCAGAGCGATTCAGCGGCAACGGCGCTCCCGACGAAGATACCTCCATCGGCATTGGCGATATGCTCTTTCGTCATACCATCTGGAATCTCGAAATCCTACCTACCAACTATCTCCACTTCATCATCAGCTACAACCACCGCCGTCATGCCGAGATGCGTTATCTTGGCGTCAAATCGTTGGCTGGATTCTCAGCTGGTGCGGGCTTCAAGGTGCAGAATATCAATATCGACCTCGGCATAGCCAGCTATCAGGTAGGTTCCATGAGCTACAACGTCTCCATTGCCTTCGGACTCAGCGATTGGGGCGTGAAATAAACAACTCTTTGAATAAAACAAACAACAACATACTATGAATCAGAACAAAATCATCGTAGCCATCGACGGTCACTCCTCATCAGGCAAAAGCACCATGGCAAAACGCCTTGCTGCCGACGTAGGCTACGTCTATGTTGATACGGGCGCTATGTACCGCGCTTTGGCATTGCATTGTCTCCGCTTGGGCGTCATCACTGAGCAGACCATCGACGAATCACGTCTGCCCGACATCCTTGCTCAGATTTCCATCTCGTTCACCATCGTCGATGGTCTTCAGCACACTGTGCTCAACGGTGAAGACGTTGAGAAAGAGATTCGCACCCTTCTTGTCGGCAACGGTGCAAGTCGTGTCAGCGCTATCCCTTTGGTGCGTGAAGCCATGGTTGCAGCGCAGCAGAAGATGGGTCAGATGGGTGGCGTCATCATGGACGGACGCGACATCGGCAGCATCGTCTTACCAAATGCTGAGATGAAGGTCTACGTCACCGCTTCAGAGCAGGTGCGTGCCGAGCGTCGTTTCTTGGAGTTGCAGGCTAAGGGCGAGAACCCAACTATGGAATCTGTGCTTGCCGACGTGCGCGATCGCGACTACCGCGACACCCACCGTCCTGTTGGACCGCTCGTGAAATGTGCCGATGCCTTCGTGCTCGACAACACCTATCTCACCACCGAAGAGCAGTATACTTTGCTTCGTCTCTACTTCAAGAGTATCACAGGCGAATAGTCAGCAAAAATATCTCTCAATAATGCCGTACAGGTGTCATAATACAATCTCAAAAAAGATTCTATTATGGGCGTGTATGGCATTTTTTGTCTACTTACCGCTCTGGGGTCAGCAGCAAGCCAACCTCCCCAGTAGCTATGCGCCGGGCGATGCTGCTGTGGCCTACTCCCGCGAGTGGTTTCCTTTCGCCACACCGGCAGCGTTGGCGGCTCAGCAAACCAGCGGTGTTCAGATAATCTACGAAAACCGCTACATCACCAAGACCCTTGCCAACAAAAGTCTCAACCTCTGGTTTCAGACCCCCTATTTCAATATCGGCGGTTCGTTCACTCATTTCGGCTACAGCAGTTACCATGAGATGGTAGCATCGTTGACTCTTGCCCGACAGTTGGGCGAGCGGGTGCGGCTCGGCGTGGAGGTCGATTATTTTACGGTCTACCTCTCCGAAATCGGAGAATACCATGGTGCCGTTACGGCGCAGATGGGTCTACAGGTTATTGCTTGTCGCAATCTCGTTTTAGGCTTCAATGTCTTCAATCCCACCTTTTCATCGGTAAGAACCGACGCACTCTCCACCCGTCTTCCTGTCCGTTTTCAAGGGGGATTCTGCTACAGCATCGGTGGCATGGTCGATTGGCATGTAGAGGTGGACAAAACGCTGAAGATGCCGTGGCGATGGGCAACAGGCTTTGAATACTCGCCGCTGACTCTCCCCAACTTCGTGGTTCGCCTTGGAGCCAACGGTTCCCGTTTCATCCAGCCCTCTTTGGGTGTCGGATTCAGCGTCAAAGGTCTGGGGTTTGATGTCGATGCCCTCTACCATACACGACTGGGATTTTCCCTGTTGGCAGCCGTAAAATACCGTTTTCATTACTCTAAAACGCCGATGAAATGAGGAAAAACTGGGTCGTGAGTCTGTTATTGTGTCTGTGGGCGGCGGTGGCAACGGCGCAGACGGTCTATCCCAGAGAGGAACTCTTAGATCGTATCTTTAGCTATATGCTTGAGGAGATTGAGGAAGAGGAGATAGACTACGACCAACTCACAGCCGATTTTATCACCCTTTTGGGTGACCCTCTTGACCTCAACACCGCTACGCCGGCACAGTTGTCTCAACTCCGTTTTCTCACCGACTGGCAGATAGAAAATCTCTATTACTATATTCATGAATTTGGTCCGATGGTCGACTTGGCGGAGTTGCAGTTGGTCGATGGAATCGACGATTATCTTCGCTCTCTGTTGTTGCCATTCGTGCAGATATCCTCCGCTTCTCTGCAGGAGCGGTGGTCGCTGAAGCGTGCCCTTGCACTAAGTCGGAGCACCCTTACGGCACGTTATCATCAGGGCATAGAGCAGCGGCGTGGCTATGCGCCCATCGACCCCGAGGAGCTGTTGCAGAATCCCAATGCCCGTTACGTTGGTTCGCCCGCCTATGGGGCGTTCAGCTACAAACTCACCTCACCCCGCGGACTGCAAGCCAACATCACCATGGAGAAAGACCCTGGTGAGTCGTTTGCTACACCTCATCATCGTGGTTTTGACAGCTATTCCGCCCACCTGAAACTTACCGACGTAGGTCCTTTTTCAACCCTTCTCATCGGCGATTACCGAGCCTCGTTTGGTCAGGGACTGGTGTTGAATCAGAGTTTCTACCGCTTTGGCAACGACGTCTTCTCGCCGATAAAATCGTCGCGTGGACTGGTGGCTAAATCGTCCAACGACGAATACAACTTCTTCCGAGGAGTGGGCGCTACTGTGCGTTTGGTACCTCATCTCTCCCTTTCGGTGTTCTATAGCTTCAGGCGGATGGATGCCGACACCACAGGCGGAATGTTCACGCGGTTGCGTAGCGAAGGACTCCATCGTACACCCCGCGAAAGCGGATTTCGTCACGCCGTTCAGATGCACGTGACGGGTGCCAACCTATCGTATGACGTGGCCCGTTTTCACCTCGGTGCCACCTTCTATTATGCTCACACCGCAGTACCTCGTGTGCCCGATGAAAAGGTCTATAATCTCATGTCGTTTTCGGGAAAGACGCAGTTGGCAGGTTCGTTGGATTACCTCTTCCGCTGGCGAAGCATCAAGCTTTTCGGCGAGTGGGCATTGAATCAGCAGGCTGCTTTGGCAACCATCAATGGTGTCTCGCTGTCGCCAACCGACCGCGTCGCATTGATGTTAGCCCATCGCTATTACTCGCCTCGCTACGACCTCTACTTTGCCGATGCCTTCTCCCGACTCTCAACCTCCAACGAGCACGGCATCTACCTCGGTGTCAAGGCGGAACTATTTGCAAGTACGTGGCTCTCAGGCTATGCCGATGTCTACACCCATCCTTGGATGCGCTATCTGGTCTATGCTCCGACGGTGGGCTATCGTGCTATGGCAAAGCTGGAGGTGAAGCCTTCGATGCATGCTCAGTTTTCCCTCCGTTGGAAACTGCGTCACGACCAACGTAATCTCTCTACCGACGAAACCGACGATAAACTCCACGGAGTGACTGATTATGAGGTCAATTCCTTACGACTTCTTGCCGACTACAGTTGGGGCGGTTTTTCCGCTCGCACCGTTTTGGAGGGAAATCACTCCAAGAGCGGTGAGCAAGGTAGGGCGTGGGGATTGGCTGTAGGTCAAGACGTTGCCTACCGATTCCGTCGTCCGAATCTCTCGCTCAAGGCGCACTACGTCTATTTCCACGCGCCCGACTACGACAACCGCTGTTTCCTTTACGAAGAAGATATCCTCGGACTCTATCAGACGCCGCTGCTCTATGGGGTGGGTCATCGCTACGCCATCGTGGCGCATTGGAAGATTGTCGACGGGTTGCAGTTGGCGATGAAATGGTCGCAAACCTACTATACCGACCGCCGAACGCCTATCGGTTCGGGGTTGGAACTCCTGGAGGAAAACCATGTCAGCGACCTCCGTCTGCAGTTGGTCTACTCGTTCAGCAACCGCCGCCGCAGTCGCGACGAACAGCGTCAGTAGCGTCGTTCTTGTTTCGTTTGAAAGAACGTGCGGAAGGCTTAGAAAATCGGGAATGAAAGTTGGATTTTCATAGTTTTCATCGGAAAATCTGTTCAACGTATCGGCAGCAGAAAATTGTGTTGGAGAAAAACTCGTTGAAAAACGCTCATCGCTCACGCTGGAAGCAAAAATCGTTCATTTCATCGCGATTTTTCTATCGCGCTCCCACAATAATCGTCCGCCGAATAGCATTATAATATCGTAAGAAGAAAATCTTGGCGGGCATGATGCATCGTGCAGTCTTGTTGTAAAACTGCGCCATTCCATTTGGTTTCTGAAAATTTTGTTGCGGAAAATCTGTCTGTCAAACGTCAGACGGCGATTTTGTGCGAGATTGCCCCTATCAAATCATCATCAAACCCTTCAAGACAAGTTGTGGGTCGTGGACAATGCGACTGGCGATGTCGTCGGGGAAGTCAAACGAATTGCCACCCGTAAGGAAGACGTGGAGATCGGGATAGCGAGCCATCAGTCGGCGCACGTAACCCTCGATTTCGAATGCCACACCATTGATAGCGCCTGCCTGCATCGACGTATCGGTGTCAACGCCAAGCAGCATCTTGGGGTCCTCAGCCGTAAGTAACGGGAGCAGAGCAGTGTGTTCGTGCATCGCTTTGAGACGCAGCTGAACGCCCGGTGAGATACAGCCGCCGAGAATCGTGCCGTCGGCGCCGATGACGTCAAACGTGAGGCAAGTGCCGGCATCCACCACGAGGAGCGTAGCATTGGGCACCATGCCCATGGCGGCAATGTCGGCAGCCCAGCGGTCGGCACCCAATCCAGCAGGCGCCTTCACCGCCTTGACAGGACAGGGGGTCTCCCACGTGAGCCATTGCGTTGGAAGCTGGTGTTCCTCAAGCGCAGTGAGCATCTCGGGGTCGTTGCCCGCTACGGTAGAGATGGCGCAGTCCTTCAGTTTGTAGTTGGTGCAAAGTCGTTGTAGCGTAGCTTTCCACGACTCGCTAAGACGTTCAAAATGAACAATCTCGTTGCCGTTTGCCACCGCCAGTTTGGTCGACGTATTGCCTCTGTCAATCAGCAGTCTCATAGTCTTGAAATTTCGTTTTGCAAAGATAGCGTAAAGTTTCTAAAAAGATGGTGTCTTGATGCCGAATATCTCAACAGAAATTAGTATTTTTGTCGGAGTGTAAAAAAATAAATATCATACGATAAATGAGTACATTAGCAGAAGAGAAGAAAGCACTTCGTCAGCAGGTGCGCGCACTGAAACGCAGTTTTACCCCCGAGCAGCTCGACGAAAAGAGCAGAGTAGCGGTGGAACGTCTGCTTGCCTTGAAGCAGTTTCAGGAGGCCAACACCGTGATGCTCTACTACTCATTGCCTGATGAGGTCAACACCCACGCTTTGGTGATGGAGGTGGCAAAAGAGAAGCGCGTCATCCTTCCAACCGTTGTTGGCGACGACATCATCCCTGTGGAGTTCCGTCCCGAGACCCAGATGCGTGAAGGCGACTTCCATATCCTTGAGCCCGAGGCCGAACGCTACGACGGTGGCTACGACCTCATCGTCGTTCCAGGCATGGCATTCGACGCCGACGGCCACCGCTTGGGTCGCGGCAAAGGCTACTACGACCGCTTCCTGGAGCAGCATCCCGACGTTCCAACCATCGGACTCTGCTTCGACTTTCAGATGCTTCCCCACGTGCCTGCCGAGTCGTTTGACAAACCCATGAACCTCGTCCTCTTCAACGAATCAAAATAACCACTAACCCCCACAAAAACATCCCAACATGATAGTTTGTATCGCAGAGAAACCCAGTGTGGCACGTGAGATAGCTGCCGTTCTCGGAGCCAACACACGCAACGAAGGCTACCTTGAAGGCAACGGCTATCAAGTCACCTGGACCTTTGGTCATCTCTGCACACTCAAAGAACCTCACGACTACGACCCCAAACTGAAGTCGTGGAAAAGCTACGACCTCCCCATCTTTCCAGCCCGTTGCGGCATCAAACCGATTGACTCCGCCAGCTACAAAAAACAGTTGGGCATCATCACCAAACTCTTCTCCGAAGCCGACGAAATCATCAACTGCGGCGATGCTGGCCAAGAAGGTGAACTGATTCAACGCTGGGTGATGCAGATTTCGAAAGCACACTGTCCGGTGAAACGCCTTTGGATCTCCTCGTTGACCGAAGAGGCCATCCGTCAAGGCTTCCAAAACCTCAAGCCGCAGTCGGACTATCAGCTCCTCTACGAAGCTGCCCTTGCCCGCTCGGTGGGCGACTGGCTGCTGGGCATCAACGTCACCCGAGCCTACACACTCCGCTACGGCCGTCAGCGTCAGGTGCTCTCCGTCGGACGTGTTCAGACCCCCACCCTCGCCCTCATCGTCGACCGTTTCCGTGAGATAGAAAACTTCGTGCCCCAGCCCTACTGGGAGTTGAAAACCGTCTATCGCGACACCACCTTCTCAGCCGCCAAAGGAAAATTCCTCACCCCCGAAGAGGGCGCTGAGGCGTTGGCCAAGATAGAAGGTCAACCCTTCGTCATCACCGACGTAACCAAGAAAAACGGCAAAGAGGCACCACCCCGACTCTTCGACCTCACCTCACTTCAGGTGGAGTGCAACAAGAAATTCTCCTT
>CALEJM010000107.1 GCA_937898265.1 uncultured Porphyromonadaceae bacterium | reverse complement strand
AGCCCTTCTGCCTTGAGCTTCACTCCAACAAAAGCACCAAACGTCACGTCCTGGAGCAGTTGGAGAAAGCCCTCGACGTAGCCCATATCGCTAAGCCAGAGGAGTATGCCAACGCAGCCAACCAACTCTTCGAGGAACGCAAACACCTCATCGCCTATATGGAGGCGCTCCACGCGGTGAGCAAAGAGACGGGTCTTTCGCTCTACGACTACCTCGTGCGCTACGAGTCGATTGCCGAAGAGCCGATGACAACCTTCGCCTCAACCAAAGCGATGGGCAACACACTGCGCGAAAAAGGATTCGCCGCCTTCGAGGAGTTGTTGGGCGAACGTCTCGACACCATCTTGAAACTCGTGGGTCATCCTGGCAAGCACGAGCTCAACGAGATGCACCTCAGTCGTGAGGAGGCAGCCAGTGCCGAGGTGTTCCAGAGTCGCTTCACCCAGATTGGCAAGACCCTCGACAACGCCATCGCCCACTGGCAGGAACTCAGCGAGACACGTCTCATCCGTGAGCGTCTCGTCAGTCAGGGCAACGATCAGTTCTTTGCCAAAGACGTACGCGCCCTGAAACAACGCTGGGACGAAGCCAATGCTAAGTGGTTCCTCCCACGTCATTTTGCTGTGAAACGCTTCCTCAAGGAGATGCGTGCCTACAACGCCGCCCTCACCGTCAACGATATCACACCGCTACTCAATAGCCTCATCACCTACAACGAGCGCCACGCTACGCTGGAGGAGCTGAAGACGCTGACAAACCGTTTCTTCGGCATCACCCTCGCCAGCGACCAATGTCCGGAGCAGAGTCTCCTCTCCGACCTCTCGCAACGCGTTGCCCACTGGCTCTCGCTCACACCGCTCCTCCGCGACTGGCAACACTGGGTGAACTACCGTGACGAACTGTTGGCAAGCGGTCTCGACTGCGTAGTCAAGGCTTTGGAAGCCCCAGACGCCGTGGCTCCTGCCACCATGCGCAACGGTTTCTTCAAGGCACTCTATCGCCGACTCGCCGAGTTGAAGATCAACTCCGTGGAGCAACTCTCTACGTTTGAGGGCATGCTCTTCGACAACCATGTGAAGCGCTATAAACGACTCTCCAACGACTTCCAACTGCTCACCCAGAAGCAGCTCTACGCCATCCTTGCCTCCAAGGTGCCTCACGCCTCAGCCATGACGAGCGCCAACAGCGAGATTGGTTACCTCCGTCGTAACGTGAACAACGGTGGACGCGGTGTCTCTCTCCGCGACCTCCTCCATAATATCCCGACCCTCTTGCCTCATCTCTGTCCTTGCATGCTGATGAGTCCGATGAGCGTGTCGCAATACCTCGACCTCAAGGAAGAGAAGTTCGACCTCGTGGTGTTCGACGAGGCGTCGCAGATGCCAACCAGCGAAGCCGTAGGCGCCATTGCCCGCGGTAAGGCACTCATCGTGGTTGGCGACCCGAAACAGATGCCACCAACGAGTTTCTTCTCCACCAACAACGTGGAAAAGGAAGAGGCTGCCGTCGACGACCTCGAGAGCATCCTTGAGGACTGCCGAGCCCTCGACATCCCGTCGCTCCAGCTCAACTGGCACTACCGCTCCCGTCACGAGAGCCTCATCGCCTTCTCCAACAACGAATACTACGACGGCTCGCTCATCACCTTCCCATCGGTGGACGACCAGCGCGCTCGCGTTCGTCTCGTACCCGTTCAGGGCTGCTACGACAAGGGCGGACGACGCAGCAACCGCGGTGAGGCAGAAGCCATCGTCAAGGAGGTAGAACGCCGACTGCGCAACGAGGAACTGCGTCAGCACAGCATCGGCATCATCGCCTTCAGCGTGGCTCAACAGAGTCTCATCGAAGACCTCCTGCAAGAGCATTTCGACAACAACAAGGAGTTGCGCGAACTGGTCAATGCGATGTACGAACCGCTCTTTGTCAAGAACCTCGAGAACGTTCAGGGCGACGAACGCGACATCATCCTCTTCTCCGTGGGCTACGGTCCCGACAAGGATGGCAAGGTGTCGATGAACTTCGGTCCGCTCAACAACGCCGGCGGCGAGCGCCGTCTCAACGTGGCTGTGAGCCGTGCCCGCGAGGAGATGATGGTCTTCTCTACCCTCTCGTCGTCGCAGATTGACCTCCGTCGCTCCAAGGCACGTGGCGTGGAGGGCTTGAAGCATTTCCTGGAGTTTGCCGAGACGCAGACACTCACCCAGAACGCCGACAACACCGTGGCTCGCAACAACGACATCATAGCCCAAGAGATTGCCGACGCACTGCAGCAGCACGGACTGACCACCACGCTCAACGTGGGTCGTTCCCACTTCAAGGTCGACATCGCCATCAGCCGTAAGAACACGCCCGACACCTACGAACTCGGCATCCTGCTCGACGGCACCAGCTACCGCGATACGCAGACCACCCGCGACCGCGAGATCGTTCAGACTTCCGTATTGGAGTCGCTGCAATGGAAGGTGATGCGCATCTGGAGCATCGACTGGTTCAACAACCGCGAGCGTGTCATCAGTCGTATCCTTGAACGTCTTAACAACGATAACGATAACGATAACGACAACGATAACGAACCAATCTTCGACATCTCGACGGAGGCGAAGGTGGAGGTGCCGACACAGCGTCGCGACTACAACGAATACACCACAACGAAAGAGATGGCTGTGGCTATGAACGAGGAGACGCTCATCAAGCTCATCGTGGAAAAGGAACAGCCTATCACGCTCAACTACCTCTGCCGCCGACTCTGCACTCTCCGCGAGACTGGCAAGGTGACCGCCGCCGTTCAACGTAAGGTGCTGGAGGTGGCTATGCAGCAGTTCCATGTGGTGGCCAACCAACGAACCAGCTACGACATCTGGCAGAACGCCGAGATGGCCAACAGCTGGCAGTGGTATCGCCCTGCCCTCAACCGCGAGATTACCGATATCCCGACCGTGGAGCTGCGTCACGTTCTCCTCGAGACGATTGCCGAGCAACTCGCCATCCCGTTGGAACAACTGACGCTGATTGCCGCCAAGAAACTCGGATTCACCCGCCGTGGCAACAACATCGACTTGGCTCTCAATGAGGTAATCAGTCAGCTGCTGGACGACAACATCATCGAGACACACGATTTCCGACTGCGACTCAAGGAGGGCTAATCGTTACGAAATAATTTACTATATTTGCAGACGTAAAATAAGATAACAAAAACTTCACAACTTACTGATTATGAAAAAGACTATGGTACTTTGTGCTGTGCTGTTTCTCTGTTCTTGGGCAGCCGTAGCACAGGAAATGGAAATGGTAAAAACCGACATGCCGTCACGCGTTGAGGGTATGTTCATGCGCAGCAACTTCACCCAGGGCACCGACCCTGTCTTTGCCGACGCCTTCGCCGACGAGTTGGAGGGTACGCTCCCAATGCTCTGGAAGGTGGTAAAAAATAATGCTCATTCCCGTTAATCTCGGCAAAGACAGCTACGACATAGTCCTCGAAAGGGGCAGCCT
>CALEJM010000106.1 GCA_937898265.1 uncultured Porphyromonadaceae bacterium | reverse complement strand
GGAGCTTGTCGAACGGCTGTCCGTTCAGGGCGCGCGAATCGAGCCGGAAGGCCGAGATGCAGTAGCAGGCCTGTCGCGTCACCGTGAGGACGCACGGGTCGAAGCCGCGCAACTTCACGCGGTACTGCACGTCCACGAGCACGTCGGCGCAGAGCGTCGCCTGTCCGCGCTCGCGCCCCGTCTCCGGCTCGAAGACGATGTCTTCAATGGTGCTGACCAACATGCCGGTGCGCCAAGCGAAGGCGCTGCCTGGCTCAAGGATGACTTGGAGGTGTGGGTAGCGCGATTTGAAGTTGCGGAGCAGAGCGATGAGGTGGTCTGGTTCGTAGTCTTTGCGGGTCATGAGGTGGCCGCCGCCAAGGTTGAGCCATTTCACTTGCTGAAGCTGCTGGCCGAAGCGTTCTTCGATGACTTTAAGGGTGCGCTCAAGGTCGTAGGATGTTGACTCACAGAGTGTGTGACAGTGCAGACCGTCGATGCCCTCGGGGAGTTGACCTTTCAACTGTTCGGCAGTTACGCCCAGGCGTGAACCGGGGGCGCAAGGGTTGTAGAGTTCGGTCTCCACGTCGGAGAACTCGGGGTTGATGCGCAGTCCGCATGAGATGCCACGACGCAGCGCTTCGTCGCGATGACGGAGGAAGTGCTGAACGGAGTTGAAGGTGATGTGGCTGCTGCAGTCGGCAATGACGGGGAACTCGCGGTCGGAGTAGACGGGGGCATAGGTGTGTGCCAGACACTGCATCTCCTCTTTGGCAAGCCGCGCCTCGCTCAGCGAACTGGCTGTGCATTTGAACCCGTATTCACGGAAGATGGGGAAGAGTTTCCATAGGGCAAAAGCCTTGAAGGCGAGGATGATTTCAACACCTGCTTCGCGGCGGACGCGGTCGATGAGCTGGAGGTTGCGACGAAGGTCGGCTTCGTTTACCAGATAGCATGGCGATGGCACGCCTTGGCATGCCTCTTCGTAGGTCTTGTAGGTCATGTGACTTGAGTTGTTGGTCATTGTTGGTTGAGTAGTTCGTCGAGCGTACCGAAGGTGTAGCCTTGCGATTTCAGCCACAGGATGGCGGGCTCGAGGGCGTGGAGCATGTTGGGGGCGGCTTTGAGTGAGTCGTGGAACACGATGATGGAGCCGTTGCGAGTGTAGCGTTGCACGATGCGCAGCACTTTCTCGGGGGTCAGCTTGCGGTTGTAGTCGCGGGTGATGACGTCCCAGAAGACGATGGTGTAGCGTTTGCGCAGGGCGTGGAGCTGACACCATGTGATGCGTCCGTGAGGGGGTCGGAAGAGTCGACTTTGGATGAGTTGGTCGGCCTGGGCGATGTCGTCGACGTAGTTCTTGCAACTTGTGGAGAATCCGCGAAGGTGGTGCATCGTATGGTTGCCCACGATATGACCTGCTGTCGATAGTTTAGCAAATTCGTCGGGGTATTTCCTTACGTTGTCGCCGACGCAGAAAAACGTGGCGCGAATCTGGTGCTTTTCCAAGATGGCGAGCACTTGTGGCGTGGTCTCGGGGTTTGGTCCATCGTCAAAAGTAAGATAGACCTTGTGTTCCCGTTTGTTCATGCGCCAGACGCCTTGCCAAATCCATCGCAGGATTTGATTGGATTGCTCTATAATCATCGCCTGAGATTGCTGTTTTGTTGTGTTGATAAAAGAAACGCATCCGAGTTGCCGGAAATGGTGATTTGTTCCGTTGGCTGCGGATGCGTCTCTTGTATGAGGGCGTTAAGCTACGGCTTAACGGAGTTGTGCTGCAAACTCGTCGTAGTATTTCTGGAAGGCTGCGGCGGTCACCTCTTGCATCTCTTTGGTGCCAAAGGCTGCGCAGGTGCGGCTGAGCTCTTGGAGAATACCGACGTTTTGACGTGGGCTCATGTCGCTGGAGACGTTGAGGCGTTTCTGGCGTGGGAGTGCTTTCACCCATTCGAGACGGGTGATGCAGTCGTCAACCATAGCGCGGATGATAGCGTCTGCCTTCTCGTTCTCGCCGATGCGATAGTAGGACATGGCGATGCGGTTTGAGCTGTAGTCGTAAGGCACGGTAGAGAACGGAATCTGCTCGACGCAGAAGTCGAGGACTTCGCGTGTGCGAACGGTGTCGCCTTTGTTGATGAGGGCGTTGGCCAATTCGCCGATATAGATACGCATGGTTTTGCAGGTGCGCATGGTGTTCTCGTCGATGTAGACTTTAGGGTCGTTCATGTTGCCGTATTTGAACTTGTTGATGAAGGCGTCGTAGCATTTGTCGACGTCCACACCTTGGTTGCGTTCAGCAGGCACGATGCGGTAAGCATAACCTTCCAACTGCATGTACTTCTGCAAGGCTGGATAGAACTCCTCGCCTACGGTAGAAGAGATGTAGATTGGGCGTTCCCAGTGACCTGAGTTGATCATCTCCAACAACATGATGTCGCTCTTGCGCAACATGCTGCCGAGTTTGATGACCATGGCTTTGACGCAGGTTGAGTCGTCCTCGGCCAAGACGCCGTTTTTCACTACCTCGTCGCGATCCACAGGGATGACGAGTGTTTGTGAAGGTACGGTGCCGATGCCGTTCTCAAGTTTGTAGCCTTGTTTCAAGAGGTCGATGGCCTCGCTGAGAAGGAGGTATTCGCGCTCGTTGGTCACACGTGCCACGTCGAGGCGTCCGTCCATATACTCGGTTTGCTTCCAGTTGATTGGCAGTGGTGCTGACTCATAGTAACCACGCTTCATCTGGTTGATGTACCAGTCGGTCTGCAGATAAGAGAGGTTGCAGACACGAGCGTTGGTAGCCACGCCCTCGACATCCTGGTTGTACCAGAGTGGGAAGGTATCGTTGTCGCCGTTACAGAACAAGATGGCGTTCTCCTCGCAGGTGTTGAGGTAGTTGGCACCCGTGTCGCGACTGATGTAGCGGTTGGAGCGGTCGTGGTCGTCCCAGTTTTCGGCAGCCATGAGGGCTGGCACACCAAGGCAAGCCACGGTAGCCACCAAGGCAGAAACCGTTGAAGGGAGTTTGACAGAGCGGAGCACTTGCCACAAAGCAGTTACGCCAAGACCAACCCAGATACAGAACGCATAGAACGAGCCGGCGTAGGCGTAGTCACGCTCACGTGGCTGGTATGGAGTCTGGTTCAGGTAGATAACGATGGCGATACCGGTGAGGAAGAAGAGAGCGAAGGTTACCCAGAAATGCTCCTTGCTGTGTTTGCTGGTGGTGAGCTGCCAGCTGATGCCGAGCAGACCCAAGAGCAGAGGCAAGAAGTAGTATTTGTTGTGTCCTTTGTTGTTCTTGAGTGATTCTGGGAGTGTCTCCTGATTGCCAAGACGGGCGTTGTCGATAAACTTGATGCCTGAAATCCAGTTGCCGTGGTCCAATTCGCCATGACCTTGGATATCGTTTTGACGACCAACGAAGTTCCACATGAAGTAGCGCCAGTACATGAAGTTGCACTGATAGCTGAAGAAGAACAAGAGGTTTTCGCCGAAGGTTGGCTTGATGCGCACCTCAGGTTGTCCGCAGCGGTCGACAGTGATACGCTCGCCGCGCACGTTGCCCCATGCTTTGTAGGCGTCGATGTGACGACCGTTGGTGCTGTACATACGTGGGAAGAGCATGTTGAAGCGTGGGTCCATCTCGTAGCCTACGGTCTGGCGACCAGCGCTGATGTAGCTGTCTTTCTCGTTGTCGCTCTCTTTAATCTTGCGCACGTGCTTCTCCTTGCCGAGTTTCTCGATAGGACGGCAGTATTTGCCTTGAACCTCAAGAATCTCAGGTGAGTTGAAGGTCTGTCCGTAGAGCAGAGGACGGTCGCCGTATTGCTCGCGGTTGAGGTAGCTTTGCAATGCAAACACGTCTTCTGGTGAGTTTTGGTCCATAGGAGGGTTGGCAGCTGAGCGCACCATAATCATGGCGTAGGAAGAGTAGCCAACCATCAGCACCATGGCGCACATCATGATGAGGTTGAGTGCTTTGGTGTTGAAGTTTTTCCAGAACACGATGCCAACCAATACCAAGGTGAGCAGGATGCCGAGGATGACGCTGTTGGCAAGGAATGGTACGCCAAGGAGAATCAAACTGAGACAGAATGAGATGTTGGCGCGGAGTTGGTTCTTGCCGGTGTGTGTCTCCCAAAGCGACCAGATGATGCTGGCGGCGGTGAAGATGAGGTAGAAGAACAGACCGCTGTTGAATGGCAAGCCGAGGGTGTTCACGAAGAGCAACTCGAATTTACCAGCCACTTTTGTGAAGCCTGGAATCATACCGTAGAGCACCGACAAAAGGATGATGCCCGACACGATGAGCGACATGATGACGCCCTTGGCTGTAATCTTCTCGTTGCGTTTGAAGAAGTAAACCAAGACGATAGCAGGGATGGTCAAGAGGTTCAACAGGTGGACACCGATACTCAAGCCCATGAGGTAGGCAATCAGGATGATCCAGCGTGAAGCCTCGCCCTTGTCGTCGGCGTCTTCCCATTTCAAAATGCACCAGAACACGATGGCGGTGAAGAATGATGAGTAGGCATAAACCTCGGCCTCAACGGCTGAGAACCAGAAGGTGTCGGAGAATGTGTATGCCAACGCACCTACTACGCCTGCACCGAGTGTGGCGATGATATTGCCGACTGTATAGTCCTCCTCTTTTCTCATAATCACTTTGCGGGCCAGGTGTGTGATGGTCCAGAAAAGGAACAGGATGGTGAGCGCACTCATAATGGCCGACATGGAGTTGACCATGATGGCAGCGTGGGCGGCGTCGGAGGCTAACAGCGTGAAGAGTCGGGCTGTTAAGATGAAGAATGGTGCTCCAGGTGGGTGACCTACTTCCAGACGATAGGCGGAAGCAGTGAATTCACCACAATCCCAGAAACTTCCTGTTGGCTCAATGGTCATGAGGTAGACCACTGCCGCAATGGCGAAGGTGAGCCAACCAACCAGGTTGTTTAGAATTTTGTATTGTTTCATATTGTCTATGATTGTTTTTTTACGCAGTTTGTTGTCGGTGGCATTTCGCTGTGGCGCACACCTACCGAATCAAGGTGCAAAAGTAATTATTTTTCGCGTGATAACGCCCTTTTCTGACCCACTTTTTATCGTTCTTTTCCTATAATATGTGGTATAAAAAGAAAATCCCCCTTCTCGGCGAGGAGAAGAGGGACGTTTCCTTTGGCGTGTCCGAAATTATTTACGGATGTTGAGAGCCTTGATGATAGCGCGGTAGCGTTCGATGTCTTGAGCTTTCAAGTAGTCGAGCATACGACGACGTTTACCTACCAAAGCTTTCAATGCACGCGCAGTGCTATAATCTTTGTGGTTCTTCTGAAGGTGTTCAGTAAGATGGTTGATACGGTATGAAAACAATGCCACTTGAGCCTCAGGTGAGCCGGTGTCAGTGTTAGACTTTCCGTATTGACCAAAGATTTCTTGCTTTTTCTCTGCGTCTAAGTACATAGAAATGTTTGTTTAAGTGTGATAATTATGTTGTCTAATTTGCGGGTGCAAAGGTAGTGCTTTTTTTTTATTCTGCCAAATGCTCCGCCTTTTTGTTTGTTTTCTTTTCCCAAAAGGGTTTACTCGAAGTTGAATACGATGGTAAACATTCTGGATGTGAGTTTGTTGAGCGCGTTGGTGAATTTGTGTTCATCTGTGGTGATGGCATCGCCGGCGCGTTGGTCGATTGGCACGAGGAGGTCGTTGAAACCGATGGAATACTTCAATTCTGGCGAGATACGGAAGTATTTGAGGTAGAAAGTGCAGCCTGCGCCGAACTCGATATAGTAGTCGGTCTGTTTGAGCAGCACGGGGCGCTGACGGTCGCGGGCGAGGTCGAACGAGATGCCGCCGCCAGCCAAGAGGTAGATGCGGTAGTTGTCGAGACGTGGCGCGCTATATTTAATATAGAGCGGTACGGTGATGAGTGCACTCTTGATGTTGGTGCGGATAACCTCGTCGTCCGATTCGTTGCTGTAGCTGAGTGAGCGGTCGCCGAGATGGAGACAGGGCACGAGTCGGAGATTGAAATACTCTGCCAGTCGGAGGTCGCCGATAACGCCAACGGTAAATCCTGGGGTGATGCCCACCACGTCGGCATGATAGAGTTTACCGTTGATCTCTTGAAGACTCTGCTTGATGCCGAAGTCCATCATGTTGATACCCAGCGTAAAGCCGAAGTGCGCAGTCTTGAGGTCGCTCATGGGCAGATTCTGCGCGCTGACGCTTGCGGTGGTCAACAGTGCTATGAGGAGTGTATAAAGTGCTTTCTTGAACATTGTCTTTGGTGGTAATAGCTGCTTTTTTTGACTATTTACCTCAATAAACTATAACGTAAAATCGTGCGTTTTATTGTGTTGAACACGAATAATTATATTCATGCTATTTTATTTGGCAAAATGTTTGTGCAACTCCAAAGAATTGCCTACCTTTGTCCCATAATTTTTCATACAAATAAACTAATAACAAACAACACTATGGCTTACGTAATTTCAGACGATTGTGTAGCTTGCGGTACCTGCATCGGCGAGTGCCCATCAAGCGCTATTTCAGAGGGTGATATCTACAAAATCGACCCAAATGCATGTGTAGACTGCGGTACTTGTGCCGACGTTTGCCCATCTGAGGCTATCCACCCAGCTGAATAATTACTTCTTGCCGACTCTGTCGGTAGTTGTAAGAAAAGAAAAACACCATCTTGCAAAAGATGGTGTTTTTTGTGTCTTTATTTGTAGAAGGTGACCCAATTGGTTGTGTATTTCGTCCGTTTGTCGTGGATGAGATGAACTTTGCCATCGGAGTCGCGATACCACGAGTAGTTCCAGCCAGTGCCCATATCGAGGTAGAGGGCATGTTTCATGCCATAGGCAAGGAGTGCAGCACGGAATTGACTGAAGGGAAGACGCTTGCCGTCGGCAATGCAGATGCGTCCCTCTTTGTCTTCGCATAGGCAACGATATTCGTTGACCGGGTCGCTCTTGTAAGGCTGAGAATTGGTCACTTTGTTGTTGTAGATAGGCATAAATTGCGTGAAAGCCATGCCACCTTGTTGTGCTGTTTTGTCTAACATGGCGGTGCGGGCTGTGAGGTTTAATCCTGTGTGGAACTCTGCCTTGCCGTTGGCATAGGAAAACCAGGTGGTGTAGCCGTTGCCGCAGCCTTTGTAGTAGGTGCCGCCTGAAACATGGGGACCGATGATGTTGGTGTGGACGAAAGAGTCGAGCAGTGCAGCAGTGAAGGCTGCTTCTGCAACAAAGATGACGTTGGTGTCGCTCTTTGCGGGCATAGTTCCGCAGACGAGGTCGATGCGACTGAAGTTAGGGTAGTAGACCTTGAGGTTGACGGTCTCGACAATCTCAATGGTGTTTTGTGGCGTGGTCTCTACCACCGTTGTGTCTACGGTCTGCTCTGTGGCGCTCTCTTCTTGTGTGGTTGCTCCGCATGCAATGAGAACGCTGACGGCAAGGAGCATGCTGAGAAATAGATGTTTCATAGTTGTTGGTGTGTTGATATGAAAAAACGTACGATTGAGAACAATCGTACGTTTTTTTTATGTTGGGGAACTCTTATTTGATGATGTTCATAGCGTCTTGTTTCACGTCACCGAGGATGTCGAGCAACTCAACGTCGAAAATCAAAGCAGAGAAAGGTTTGATGGTGCCCATGTCGCGTTCGCCGTAAGCGAGTTGATATGGGATGAATACTTTGAATTTTGAACCAACAGGCATCAATTGAAGTACCTCGGTCCAACCAGCGATAACTTGAGTTACGCCGAATTCAGCTGGTTCGCCACGCTCTACTGAGCTGTCGAATACGGTGCCGTCAATCAAAGTGCCGTGGTAGTGAACTTTCACTTTGTCGGCTGTGGTTGGCATAGCGCCTTTACCCATCTTGATGACTCGATATTGCAAGCCGCTCTCGGTGGTGATTACGCCTTCTTTCTCTTTGTTCTCAGCAAGGAAAGCTTCGCCAGCAGCGCGGTTGTCAGCAAACTCAAACTCGAGTTTTGCTTTGTGCTTCTCCTCTGCGTAGGTGTTGTAGAAGTTGCTTGCCTCTTCGGTGGTGAAGATGGTCTCGTCGCCTACGAGGGCGTTGATAACACCAGCTTTAACCATCTCTTCGCTGCATTGGAAGCCTTCGATTTGGAGGTTTGGCATCTCGTGGATCATGCCAAAGAGTTGGCCTGCTACGGTTTTGCCTTGGAGTTTAGCTTCGTTGTTTTTGTTTTTAGCGTATTTCAAGCCTTCTTGGAATTTCTTCTCAGCGCAAGCAGCTGGGTCGAAGGTGCAGCTGTCGTTGTTGGTGAAGTCGATGAAGCTCTTCACGCTGTTGCCGTTGAGGGCGCCGAAAGCGATGTTCATTGAGTCGAGTTGCTCAGCAGAACGTTGTGTTTGGTCCATCAACAAGCGTTGGAAGTTCATTTGGAAGTTTTGGATTTCTTCCTCGCTGAATTCGCCTTTCATGCCTTTGAGGATGTTGTCGATCAAGAGGTCTTTCTTCAAAGTGAAGGTTGAGTCGCCTTGGAAGAAGCCGTTGCGGAGGTCGCTACCAACTTGGAAACCGAAGGTGAGTACGCTGTTCTCGAACTCCTCTTGTGGGGTAGCCTCGTGGAAGCTCTCACGGAAAGCCTTGATGAAGGTGTTGACGTAAGCGTCGTCTTTGTCGGTGAGCATGTAGTTTGCGATGAATTCACCCTGTTGCATACCGAAGGCATAGCTTACAGAGTCAACCTCGTTGGCAAGAGTTACTTTCTCTGCCTTTTGTTTGAATGTGCAAGCTGTCATTGCTACGATGGCAAGAGCGATGCACACTACGTTGAAAATCTTTTTCATTTTTCTGTTTATTGATAAGTGTTTATTTTTCGATACCTAAGAGCTCTACTTCGAAAATCAGGGTAGAGAATGGCTTGATTTCGCCAGCGCCTTGCTCGCCGTAAGCGAGTTCTGATGGGAGGTAGAGACGATATTTTGAACCAACAGGCATGAGTTGGAGTGCCTCGGTCCAACCGGAGATAACTTGTGTGAGACCGAATACGGCTGGCTCGCCGCGACGCACTGAACTGTCGAATACGGTGCCGTCGATGAGTTTGCCTTCGTAGTGAACTTTGACGCGGTCTTTGGTGGTTGGTTTCTCACCGTTGCCTTCGGTGAGTACTTCGTATTGAAGACCAGAGGCTGTGGTGGTCACGCCGTCGCGTTTTTTGTTCTCAACCAAGAAGTCTTCGTTGATTTTCTTGATTTCGGCGAACTGTTTTTTCTGTTCTTCTTCTACTTTATTGGCATATTCGTTGAGCAATGTGCGTGCTTCGTCCAAAGAGATTTGTGGCTCTTTGCCTTCGCACATGGCTTCGATACCTGCAGCGAAATCGTTGTAGTTGATACCTTTAACGCCTTGTTGGCGAAGCATTTGACCAAAGCTGAGGCCCAATGCGTAGCTTGTTTTATCCATGTTTTATTATTTGTTTTTTGTGCTTGTTATTCAACTTGCAAAAGTATGAAATCTTTTGTTATTATCTGTCTTGATTGCCGATGTTTTTCTAAAGAAAAATCTCAAGCGCTTTTTCGGCAGTAAATTCGTGTTCCAACATCTTGACGTGCGACGCAAATTGCTGGTCGTCAAACTGCTTGGCGTGGTTCGGACAGCGACGTATGCAACTGTGGCATTTGATGCAGATGCCTTCAATGGTTGTGGGGTCGGTCTGTGAGATGGAGCCCATGGGGCAGTGTTGGGCGCAAAGTCCGCAACGGGTGCATCGCTCGGTGTTGGTTACGGGCTTCGCCTTTAGGAAATTGACCGGTTGGTGGTCTTCCCCTTTCGGCACGTAGTAGTTGCACGGCCATTCGCCAGGGAGTGGTAGTGTCTCATGCTGACTTGCTTCGTCGCAAAGAACCATCTGACTGACCGCGTCGGTGATTCTCTGGAGGTCGGCAGCGTTCGGACGGCTGGGGGCAAGCAGATGGCTGAAGGCGTGTTCCGACGGAATAGCCAAGGCGCCTACGACGTGGAAGCTATTGGGCGTCAACGTTTCACGCAGTTCTATCAAGGCGTTGTCGAAGCTGCGGTTGCCGTAGCAGACTGCCACGATAGCTGGCGTTCTGCTCCCTT
>CALEJM010000105.1 GCA_937898265.1 uncultured Porphyromonadaceae bacterium | reverse complement strand
GATGCAGTTATCGAAGCAATCATCGCTGATTCCAAGATGGATATTCCTGATGCAATGATTGATACACAGGCTCGTCAGATGATGGAAAAAACACCGAAGAACATCTACACAGTGCGCCCACTGCGCGACGGCGTAATCGCCGACTTTAAGGCTGCTGAGTTGATGATTCGCGGTATGATCAAACAACTGCCTCACCAAAACCGCTTCTTCTCACCTTCACTCCGCATCGTGGTCGGCATCCCTTCCGGCTCTACCGAGGTTGAGATTCGTGCGGTGCGCGACTCCTCCGAGCACGCCGGCGGCCGCGAGATCTATATGATCTACGAACCAATGGCTGCTGCACTCGGCATCGGTCTCGACGTTGAGGCCCCTAAAGGCAACATGATTGTCGACATAGGCGGTGGCACCACCGAAATCGCCGTCATCTCACTCGGCGGCCTCGTGACCGACAAATCAATCCGCACCGCCGGCGACGAGCTGACCCAAGACATCGTCGACTACATGAGCCGCCAGCACAACGTGCGCATCGGCGAAAAGACAGCCGAAGAAATCAAAATCAAAGTAGGCTCAGCACTCACCGAACTCCCTGAGGACGAAGTGCCAGAGGATTACGAGGTAAACAGCGCCAACCGTATCACCGCGCTGCCTAACAAAGTGATGGTCTCCTACCAAGAGATTGCACACTGCCTCGACAAGACCATCGTGAAAATCGAAGACGCCATCCACCAAGCCCTTGAACACACCCCTGCCGAGCTCTACCAAGACCTCGTGAAAGACGGTATCCACCTCACCGGCGGCGGCGCTCAGCTCCGCGGCTTGGCAAAACGTCTCACCGACAAGTTCCACATCAACTTCATCGTAGCCGAAGACCCTCTGCGCGCCGTGGCTCGCGGAACAGGCGTTGCCTTGAAAAACGTGGAGCGATTCAAATTCCTCCTCCGATAATCGTTCGACTCAAAACGCGAGACAACAACACGCAAGGCACGCCGTCCGACCGACAGCCTGCCTTGCGTTGTGTAATAATCGCAACACAATAACCCCGTCACTTTCGCCGCGTGGAGACGCTCATCAAGTTCCTCAAACAGTCAGGCCGATTCCTGCTCTTCTTCGTCATCGAACTCCTGGCACTGGTAGTGGTGTTCAACAGCAACGCCTATCAGCGCAGCGTGTTCGGACGCTTCAGCACAGCCGTGGCAGCACGCACCTACGCCATCACCACAGCAACCACGGAATACTTCAGCCTCAAGCTGTTCAACCAGCAACTCGCTGAAGAAAACGCCGCACTCAAAGCCGAACTGGAAGCCACACAACACGCACTGAACACCGCCCAACGAGAACAAGACAGCACCATCAGCTACAACTTCGTCGACTCGCTCCCCCACCAAGGCATCACCCAATACATCACCGCCAAAGTGGTCTACAACACCATCAACCAACGCCACAACTTCATCATCATCAACAAAGGCGCCAAAGACGGCGTGGCACCCGACATGGGCGTGGTCAACACCCAAGGCGTAGTTGGCGTAGTGCAAAGCGTGACACAAAACCACGCCGTAGTCATCTCAGCACTCAACGAGCTTAAAATAAGCGGCAAATTCCTTCGCAACAACTTCCTGACCACCGTATTCTGGAAAGGCACATCGCCCATCTACGGCAACCTCGAGAACATCCCTCGCCACATGGCACCACAGGTGGGCGACACCATCACCACCTCCGGATTCTCCGCCATCTTCCCCGAAGATGTCCCCATCGGTATCGTCAAGAAGGTAAGCCAAAACGCCACCACCGCCGAGTACGACGCACAAATTGAATGGTGCACCAACTTCGGCACACTCAACTACGTACACGTGGTCAACAACGCCAACCGCGACGAAATACTCCAACTCGTGGAGCAAACCCAGGAACAGAAGTTAGACAACAAATAACCGACCGTCAAGATGAGAGACAACATAATGATAGCGCTCCGAGGAGCCATGTTCGTTCTGCTGCAAGTGCTGGTGCTCAACCATATCCAACTTTTTGGATGGTGCGGCATCTACCTCTACATCATCTTCCTGCTCACCCTCCCCAACACCATCAAACCGATACCGTTGCTACTCATCGCCACCCTCTACGGCGCCACCATCGACATCTTCTCCGGCGTCTACGGCATGCACACCGCAACCACCGTGCTCGTGGCCTACCTCCGACCCTCGGTCCTGAAACTCTTCGCCTCCCAAGAACAGATGGAAAAGGGAGACCCAAGCTATAAAGACTACAGCATGGCGTTCTACTACTACGCCGGCACACTCGTGCTCCTGCACCACCTCCTCCTCTACATGCTCGAAGCACTCACCTTCACACACATCGAACTCACACTGCTCAAGGCACTCAGCAGCTTCGGCATCACGATGCTCCTCCTCGTGCTCATACAGAGCATCAAGCAAAGCCGCCATTCATGAGCATCGACAAGAACCAAAACCGCGTCTGGCCCATCAGAATAGTCATTCTGCTGGTTGCCGTGGTGTTGATTCTACAGCTCTTCAACCTACAAATCGTTCACGACTACCAAGAGGCAGCCGAAAACATCTCCTTCTACCGCAAGACACTCTACGCCCCACGCGGACTCATCTACGACCGCAACGGCGAACTGCTGGTCTACAACCAACAAGCCTTCGACGTGATGATCACCGAGAGCGAAGTGCGCAAAGCCGACCACGAGGGACACCCCATCGACACCCTCGCCCTCTGCCAACTCCTCTCCATCTCCAAAGAGAACTTCATCGCCCGCATGAACGACATCAAGGACAAGAGCAAAAACGTAGGCTACTCCGCCCTCATCCCACAACGACTCATCACACAGCTCTCGCCGTCCGACTACGCGTCGCTCCAAGAGATGCTCTACAAATTCCCAGGCATCACCGTTCAAAGCCGTACCCTCCGCGAATACAACAGTCACCACGCCGCACACACCCTCGGATACATCGGTGAAGTGTCGTCCGACATCGTCAACGAGAACCCCTACTACCACCCAGGCGACTACATCGGCATCTCAGGCATCGAGAAGCAATACGAAGAAGAACTGCGCGGACACAACGGCATGGAGATTCTCCTACGCGACAAGCACGGACGCATCCAAGGCAGCTACGACGAAGGACGTCACGACCACGCCCCTGTGCCCGGCAAAGACCTCACCCTCAGCATCGACATCGAACTGCAGGAATTTGGCGAGATGCTGATGCAAAACAAAGTGGGCAGCATCGTTGCCATCGAGCCCAAAACCGGCGAGGTGCTCGCCCTCGTCTCCAAGCCCGACTACGACCCCTCCATCCTCGTCGGACGTCAAAAAGCAGAGAACTACTCCAAACTGCTCAACGACCCCCACAAGCCCCTCCTCAACCGCGCCATCATGACGAAATACCCTCCCGGCTCTACGTTCAAGACCGCCAACGCATTGGTGTTCCAGCAAGAGGGTATCATCACCGAACATACCGCCTACCCCTGCTCGCACGGCTACCACTCCGGCAACTTCCACCTCGGATGCCACGGTCACGCCTCACCGCTCGACCTCGCCAACTCCATTGCCAACTCGTGCAACTCCTACTACTGCTACGCCCTGCGCGCCATGCTCGACAACAAGAAGTATGAGAACATCCACGAAGCCTTCGAAGTGTGGAAACGCGACATCGTGGCACTCGGCTTCGGCTACCGACTCGGCATCGACATCCCCAACGAGAACCGTGGCTTCATCCCCAACGCCGACTTCTACGACAAGGTCTACGGCAAGAACCGCTGGCGCTCGCTCAGCGTAGTCTCCATCTCCATCGGACAGGGCGAGGTCGACGCCACGCCACTCCAACTGGCAAACCTTGCCAGCATCATCGCCAACCGCGGCTACTACTACAAGCCCCACATGGTGAAAGCCATCGGCAAAGGACACATCGACACAACCTACACGAAACGCCGCGACGTCGGCATCGACGAGAAATACTTCGCCCCAGTTGTTCAAGGCATGCAATGGGCCGTCAACGGCGGCGGCACAGGCTCCACAGCTCGCGTGGCACAACTCGACAGCATCATCATCTGCGGCAAGACCGGCACAGCAGAAAACCCACACGGCGCCAACCACTCGTGGTTCATCTGCTTCGCACCGAAGGACGACCCCAAGATTGCCCTCTGCGTACTCGTGGAGAACTCCGGCTACGGCGCCACATGGAGCGCCCCTATCGCCAGTCTGATGGTCGAGAAATATCTTAAGAGAGAAATCAGCGAGGCACGACAAGGACGCGTGGAGAGCATCTCCAGCGCCGTCATCCTCCCACCAGTCAAACAGAAGAAGTGAGCAAGGAACATAATCACATATTCGCCTCTATCGACCGCCCTACGGTGTTCATCTACCTACTGCTGCTCGTGGTGGGATGGTTCAACATCTACAGCGCGAGCTACGACTACAGCCCAGGCTCCTTCCTCGACTTCGAGGCACACCGCACTGCCGCCATGCAGCTCATCTGGATTGGCGTCAGCATGGTCATCGCCCTCTGCATCACACTCATCGACAGTCACTACTATAACCAACTCGCCTACTTCATCTACGGATTCATCATATTGGTGCTGATAGTCACGATATTCATAGCGCCCGACACGAAAGGCTCCCACTCGTGGCTCTACATCGGTCCCGTCGCGATTCAGCCAGCGGAGTTCGGCAAGTTCGCAACCTCGCTGGCAGTGGCAAAGATGATAAGCGACGAGAATTTCAAGCTGGAATCGCTGCGCGACTATATGCGTATCGGACTCCTCATCCTACTCCCTATCGCCATCATCGTGCTACAGCAAGAGACAGGCTCCGCACTGGTCTACTTCTCCTTCATCCTCGTGCTCTACCGACGTGGTCTCCCCGGCATCATACCAGCCCTCGGCGCGGCCGCCATCTTCATCGCACGCTACGCCTTCTACCGCCGCGATGCCGTCACTGCACAGTAAATATGGTAAAATATGGCCATGAACAAGAACATCGTCTGCATTGGAGCTGGATACAT
>CALEJM010000104.1 GCA_937898265.1 uncultured Porphyromonadaceae bacterium | reverse complement strand
GGTCAATGTCCGCCGTCTGCTCACTTTCCAAAGCTATAATTCCGTCTACGAGAGCGTATCTTACGTCTCCGATGACTATTTCGGTTACCTTGACGACAACGAGGGCACTATGGAGGCTCGACACACCCTCGACATTGGTATCGGACGCTTCCCTGTCAACACCGTTGAACAAGCTCGCACTGCTGTCGACAAGACGCTCTATTATATGAACAACACGCCTAATCGCTGGCGCAATCAGATACTCTTCCTTGCCGACGACGGCGACTACAATGAGCATATCAACAGTGCCGACAGCGTAGCACGTCAGACTGCTCGCGAACACCCAGACCTCCTTGTCCGCAAGCTCTATTTTGATGCCTACAAACAGGAGACTTCCTCTACCGGCGAGCGCTATCCCGAGGTGGAGACCCTTTTTGCCAATTATATCAAGCAAGGCACTATCGTGACCAACTACATGGGTCATGGCGGCTACACAGGATGGTCCAATGAGGCTGTGCTCAACACGGAGAAAATTCTCAACATGTACAACGAGCACTATCCGCTCTACGTCACTGCCACCTGCGACTTCAGCGGCTACGACAACTTCAAAACCTCTGCCGGTGAACTCCTCTTCCGCAACGAGCATGGCGGAACGATGGCACTCATCACCACAACCCGTGCCGTCTACCCCAACCCTAACCTTGTGCTCAACCTTCACACCATGCACCACCTCTTTGAACTTGACGACAGCGGTCGCCCACGCACCCTCGGCGAGGCGCTCACGTTGGCAAAGAACCTGCAGAACAACAGTATCAACAAATTCTCGTTCACCCTTTTGGGTGACCCTGCACTCCGACTCACCTACCCATACGAATATAAGGTAAGCACCGACAGCATCAACCACGTTGCCGTCAACAGTTCCAACCTCGACACCATCTCTGCCCTCAGCGAAGTCACCCTCCACGGATCCATCGTGCGTGCCACCGACAGCGTCCGCGTAGGGGGATTCAACGGTACGGTATTCATCAATGTCTACGATAAGGAAGAGACCATCACTACCCTCTGCAACGACGGCACCACCCAACCGTTCAGCTTTCAGTACCGCTCCAACCCTATCTATAGCGGCACTGTCACAGCCACCAACGGAGAGTTCAACGTCACTTTCATGGTTCCTAAAGACATACGCTATAACTACGGCAACGGACGCATTGTCTACTACGCCCAAAGCGACGACGACCTCATGGATGCCAATGGTTCCTTCGAGCATTTCATCATCGGCGGCGAAAACCCTAACGCCCCCGTTGACAACGAGGGTCCACAGGTCACCATGTACCTCAACACGCCAGAGTTTCAAAATGGCGACGAGGTGGCTAACACCCCTCTCTTCGTGGCGAAGGTCTACGACGAGAGCGGAATCAACACCCTCGGCAACGGCATCGGACACGATATCATACTACGCATCAACGGCGAGACCGCCAACGAAGTGGTGCTTAACAATTACTACAGCTCCGACCTCGGCAGCTACAAGAGCGGTATGGTGAGTTACGAACTTCCACAACTTCCTGAAGGCACCCACCGACTCCTCTTCCGCGTTTGGGACCTCCAGAACAACTCCACTACCGACTCGCTGACCTTCCGCATCAACAATAGTTTGAAGCCACGCGTCACCAACCTCTACGCCTATCCAAATCCTGCTCATCAAGGCGAGACTATCTATCTTGTCTACGAGCACGACCGTCCAGGCGCTCCGCTCACCATCCACGCTTCACTCCACACACCAACAGGAGCTGTCGTGGCACGAGAGCAGCAAACTGTCATCACCGACAGCAGCAACAGCTTCACCATCGGCTGGAACCTCGCCAACAACGTCACCCCTGGCATCTACTTCCTACGCATGCAGGTCTACGACGAGAGCGGACTCTATGCCGTTAAAGCAGCTAAGATAGTGATAATAAAGTAAAACAACATAATTAACACCCCATCCGGCAACGGACGGGAACAAAACCCTACAAAATCATGAATAATGCATTATTTATGTTTCGCGAGCCACAAAACGAGCCAGTCAAAGGCTACGCTCCCGGTTCAGAAGAACGCCGTCTTCTCGAAGAAGAACTCAACCGTCAGTACAACCAAGAGATTGAGATTCCTCTCATCATCGGCGGCAAAGAAATCCGCACAGGCAACACTGGTAAAGTAGTGATGCCAACAGAGCACAAACACGTGCTTGCGACCTACCACAAATGCACAGAAGACGACGTGAAGAACGCTATCAAGGCTGCACTCGCTGCCCGCGCTCAATGGGCAGAGATGCCTTGGGAAGAACGCGCCAGCATCATCATGCGCGCTGCCGAACTCTTCGCTACCAAATATCGCTATGTCATCAACGCTGCTTGCATGCTCGGTCAAGCTAAAAACCCAATGCAGGCCGAAATCGACTCAGCTTGCGAGGCTATCGACTTCATGCGCTTCAACCCTTACTTCGCTGGTAAGATCTACACCGACCAACCTGCAAGTTCTGCCGGCTGCATCAACCGCACCGAGTATCGCGCAATGGAAGGTTTCGTATATACCGTAACTCCTTTCAACTTCACCTCTATCGCTGTCAACCTCAACATCTCACCAGTCCTCATGGGCAACGTGACCGTTTGGAAACCTGCTACCACCTCTCTCCTCTCCAGCTACTACGCCATGAAGATTCTCATGGAGGCAGGCGTTCCAGCTGGTGTCATCAACTTCCTCCCAGGCTCAGGCGAACTTATCTCAAGCATCGTGCTCAAAGACGCCAACCTCGCAGGTATCCACTTCACTGGCTCAACAGCAACCTTCCAAAACTTCTGGAAGACCGTTGGTCACAACATCAAACGCTACAAGACCTATCCAAAACTCGTGGGTGAGACAGGCGGTAAAGACTTCATCTTCGTTCACAACAGCGCTTGCGCTCGCGAAGTTGCCGTTGCCATGGTTCGTGGTGCTTTCGAGTTCCAAGGTCAGAAATGTTCTGCCGCCAGCCGTGCCTACGTTCCAGCAAGCCTCTGGCCAGCAGTGAAACAAGAGATGGGCGAGATGATGAAGACCATCAAGATGGGTTGCGTTCGCGACTTCTCCAACTTCGTCAACGCCGTAATCGACGAACACTCATTCGATAACCTCGAGGCCTACATCAACCGCGCTAAAGCAAGCGACGAGGCAGAGATTGTCTTTGGTGGTAAATGTGACAAGAGCGTCGGCTACTTCATCGAGCCAACCGTCATCCTCGCCAAGACTCCTAAATACGAGACCATGGCAGAAGAGCTCTTCGGTCCTGTGCTCACCGTCTATGTTTACGAGGACGCCGACTACGAGAAGACCCTCCGTCTCTGCGATACCACCTCACCATACGCCCTCACAGGCTGCATCTGGGCCAACGACCGCTACGCAGCCCTCAAAGCAGAGAAACTCCTCACCAATGCCGCTGGCAACTTCTACATCAACGACAAGCCAACAGGCGCTGTAGTTGGTCAGCAACCATTCGGTGGTGGTCGTGCTTCAGGCACCAACGACAAGGCAGGCTCTATGCTCAACCTCATCCGTTGGACCTCACCACGCGCTATCAAAGAGATGCTCGTTCCACCAACCGACTACACCTACCCATTCCTTAAGAAATAACTTCAACGTTAATCTTAACGATAATCCACACCCCGGCAGGCAACTCCTCCGGGGTGTTTTTTTTGTCATTGAAAAGTTGTACTTTTGTCTCTCATTTTTCCCGCTATCCAGCAGAATGGACAACAATACGAAGAATCAACGCAATAAGGCGCAGTTTGTGACGCTAAACAACGGCATCCGACTGCTCTACGCTTATACGAAGTCGCCGGTGAGCATCTGCGGTTTCGCCATCAATGCCGGTACTCGAGACGAACACGATGACGAACTCGGCATGGCTCATTTCGTGGAACACATGCTCTTCAAGGGGACTGCCACACGACGAAGCACACAGGTGATAGCCGAACTGGAGAATGTCGGCGGACAACTCGACGCCTACACCGAGAAGGAGGAGACCTTCGTCTACTCATCTATCCCGTCGGCATACACAGCCAAAGCCATTCGTCTGTTGGCTGACATCGTACTCCACTCTACGTTTCCACAAGAGGAGATAGAGAAGGAGCGCTTGGTGATTCTTGATGAGATAGAGAGCTACAATGACTCACCCTCTGAGCTTATCTACGATGACATTGAGGAACTGCTCTACCCCAATCACCCCATAGGTCGTGCCATCCTCGGCAAGGCAGAGGTTCTGGAGACATTCACCTCCGAGAAGATGAAGGAGTTCACGCGTCGACTCTACACCGCCGACAATCTGCTGTTTTTCTACTCTGGACATGTGTCACTGGAACGCATCACGAACTACTGCAACGCTTGCTTTGACGCCGACCTCACACCACACGCCCAGATGCTACGCACGCAGCCCACTGCTGCCCGTGCCATCAGTCGCACCATTGAGAAGGAGACGAGTCAGGCACACTGTATGATAGGCTGCGAG
>CALEJM010000103.1 GCA_937898265.1 uncultured Porphyromonadaceae bacterium | reverse complement strand
CATGCGTTTTGCTTTCTCGTGAACGATGTCGGCTACTTTGACATGGTGTTCGGCAGATTCATCGAATGTTGATGAGATGACTTCGGCTTTTACGCTTCTTGCCATATCTGTTACCTCTTCAGGACGTTCGTCGATGAGAAGGATAATCATATAGACTTCTGGGTGGTTGGCTGAGATAGCGTTGGCGATGTCTTTCAACAAGACGGTCTTACCGGTTTTGGGCTGCGCCACAATCAGTCCGCGCTGACCTTTGCCGATAGGGGCAAAGAGATCAAGGATGCGCATTGAAAGTGGGTCGTTATATCCCTTGGTGATTTTGAATTTCTCGTTAGGGAATAGGGGAGTGAGATGTTCAAAAGGAACTCTGTCTCTGGCTGTTTCAGGGGTGAGGTTGTTGATTTTTGTAACCTTTACCAATGGAAAATAACGCTCACCTTCTTTAGGTGGACGGATTGGCCCTTCAACGGTGTCGCCAGTCTTCAAACCATAGAATTTGATTTGCTGTTGCGATACGTAGATGTCGTCTGGAGAAGGGAGGTAGTTGTAGTCTGATGAACGGAGGAATCCGTAGCCGTCGGACATCATTTCCAAGGTGCCTGTGCCGATGAGAACGTCGTCGAAGTTGTAGCTCTTGTTGTAGAGCTCCATGATGGATTTTGTCTCTCTTTGTCTGTTTTCAACTGGCATCTCCTCAACGATATGTTCTGGTTCTGGAGTGGCTACAAAGTCGTTGGTCGGCATGGCTGCTGACTTGGCTTGGAAGTCGTTCTTTGCAGGCTTTGGTTGCACGGGAAGTGGCTGTGGCATACGCTTTTCAACGGTTGCAGTGTTGTTCTCGTTGAGGGCGGCTGATGCAATCGGTGCTACTTTGCTTGTGCCGATGCGTTTGCGAACGCGTTTTGAGGTGTCTTCGGCAACTTCAGCGGCAACTGGTGCTTCGTTTTCTTGAGGTTTTTCAACAACCTTTTCTTCTGCCTCTTTTTTGGCAGCAGACTTTTTCTCGGCACTCTTTTTTCTGGAGACCTTTTCTGCCTTTGGAGCTTGTGTATCAGATGTTTCTACTACGGCAGTCTCTGGTTTCTCGGTCTCTTTCTTTGCAGTGGTCTTCTTGGTTTCTGTTTTATTTGTTTTGTTCTCTTTTGGAGTCTTTTCTTTGGTTTTGTTGCTTTGTTTCTTGGCCTTTGCTGGCTCAGTTTGGGTGGCTGCAACAAGTGCTTGCTGGTCTAAGATCGCATAGACCAATTCGTCGGCAGAGAGTGAACTCACCTTCTTGATGCTCAATTCGTTGGCAACGGACTGAAGCTCGATGAGCGACATCTCTTTTAACTGGATGATATTGTACATGTTGTTTGATTTTCTTGTGAAAGAAAATAGAAGTGGTGTGTTGTTTGTATGTTATGTTCTGGCGTAAAAAAAGGTTGCCAGAGATTGTCTTTTGTCAAGAGGAAAATTTCGGAGACTATATTGTATTATAGTATCTGATGCAAAGGAGAGCTCCTTTTGCTAAATTGTGATGTTAGTTTTTATGTGTTGTGTGGGGAGGGGGTGGCAAGTGTGGGCCACTATTGGGTCTGGAATTTTATGGTTGAAATCCGAGTGCAAAGATACAAAGAATTATTCAAATAAAAAAGAAAGCAACGAAACCTTTTATATGAGGCGTCGTTGCTGTCTTGTTTTACTCTTTATTTCTTTTTCTATTGCGTCGCGCAATTCTGGCTTTCTTGCGTATGCGTTGGCGATGCTGGCGTAAGATTTTCAGGTAGTTGATATATGGTAAAATATAGCGCTTGCGTTTTTCTTCGAGCAAATCGCTAATCGTAACCATGATTCCTGTTTCGTAGACGTCGCCAAATTCTTTGTTGACGCCGCTGCCGAATGTCTTCATCGTTGTGGAGAGACCGATATAGGCGTTGAACATTGCCGGCACGTTTTCGCCGATTGAGCGCACTTCTTTCTGAAGTGTTTTGTAGTTTGAGGTTTTGTTGTCTCCCTCAAATATTTTATCGGCAATCTCTAACGCTTCTTTACTTATCTCCAGAGGTTCGTCAGGAGTGATGAGCCCTTCGTTGTCTGGGAAATAACGGTGTAGGAAGGCATAGAGAAGGTCGCGCGCTAAGGCGTTGTACTCGCGGTAGATTGTTACCTTTCCTATCAGATAATTGACGTTAGGGTTCTTGTGGATGATGGCTCCCAGACCGTCCCAGAGGTTGTCGAGGGCGAAGAGGCTCTTCATGCCCATCAGTGCTGTCTGGTATTTAGGTTGCACGAAGGCACGGCCGAGTTCGATGGTGTGTGTGAGGTATTCTTTGCAGAATTTTTCTGAAAAATGGAACATGTGTCCCGACACAAAGTTCGGCTGTCCATTTTCGGAGATGGTGTCTGTGCCTTTCAGATAGCGGTAGCCGCCTACGATTTCTTCTTTTTCAGGGTCCCATACGATGAGCTGTCGGTATGGTTTCTCCATGATATCGTAGTCGTCAATATCAATCTCTTCGCCAGTGCCGCCGCCGCCGGAGCGGAAAGCGAGTTCACGGAGACGTCCAACTTCTCTCATAAGGTTTGGACACTCGTGGGCAGAGAACTCATAGAGTTCGTTGTTTGCCTTGTTGGTAGGGCGAAGAAAATGCTTTTCTGTAAGTTCCGCCTTAAGTATACTTTTGTCTATTGGAGCAATGACTTCTTTCATAGGAATGAATGTTTCCTTGAAAAATGAATTTGTATTTTGTTTGCGTCTGCAAAGGTAGCAAATATTTTTCAATGTTGTATAAAAGAGTCCAAAAAACAGTGTCTATCATAAAGCATTCCTATCTGTTTGAGTTGGTTTTTGTAATCTGTACTTTATGGGTGTTCTTGCGGCTCAACGAGATAAAGAAGCTTTGCGTTATTTGTATTGCCAAAGTAAAAAGATTTTTGTACTTTTGTCGCTTAATTAAAACAGGAATTGTTATGAAAAAACAGATACGCAGATCATTATCAATGCCACACCTGTGGGAACGTTTCCGAAAAATGGCGAAAAACCGATAGA